>NZ_FR892595.1:5069-14761 GCF_000436015.1 Prevotella sp. CAG:592
AACCGCCACCAGGATTTCGCCTACGTGGGAAATGCGGTGCCTAACAGTCAGCAATGGCGTGACGCCAAGAGACTCAAGGATGCAGGAATGACGATAATCCGCGCTGCCCACTATCCTCAAGACCCGGCATTCATGGATGCCTGCGACGAGCTGGGACTCTTCATCATCGTACCTACTCCGGGATGGCAATATTGGAACAAAGACCCTAAGTTCGGCGAACTGGTGCATGAGAACACCCGACAGATAATCCGTCGCGACAGAAACCACACGAGCGTGCTGATGTGGGAACCGATTCTCAACGAGACACGTTATCCTGAGGATTTCGCACTGAAAGCCCTCGACATAACACACGAGGAATTCCCCTACCCTGGTCGTCCTGTAGCCGCCGCCGACATGAATTCGGCTGGAGTGAAAGACAACTACGACGTGCTCTACGGATGGACTGACGACATAGGCAAGGAGGGCACACCGGAAAACAAATGCATATTCACCCGTGAGTTCGGAGAGATGGTGGACGACTGGTATGCACACAACTGCCTGAACCGTGCTGCCCGCTCATGGGGCGAGAAGCCAATGCTCACCGCCGCCCTCTCTCTGTCTGACACCTACGGCGAGATGTTCCACGGCCAGCGCCAGTTCATCGGCGGATGCCAGTGGCACCCCTTCGACCATCAGCGCGGCTACCATCCCGACCCATACTACGGCGGTATCTACGACGCCTTCCGCCAGAAGAAATATGCCTTCGAGATGTTCCGCTCACAAGACCGCACACAGGAGCCTATGGTGTTCGTGGCGAACGAGATGACACAGTTCTCCGACGAAGACGTGGTGGTGTTCTCCAACTGCGACAGCGTGAGACTGACACAATTTGAGGGCGACAAGGTGCTCACACTACCCGTAGTACACGATGCCGGCGACAAGCCTTGCGCACCAGTGGTATTCAAGGGATTCTGGAATTTCTGGAAGGCACGCGAATATAGCTACAAGCAGCGCAACTGGCAGCGGGTGAGTCTGCTTGCCGAAGGAATAAAAGACGGCAAGGTGGTATGTTCTGAAAAGAAGATGCCGTCGCGCCGCAGCACCAAAATCCGTCTCTATGCCGACGAGATGGGCAGAAAGCTGACAGCTGACGGCAGCGACTTCATCGTGGTGGTGGCAGAGATTACCGACGACAACGGCAACGTGAAGCGTCTGGCAAAAGACAATATCATGTTCAGCATCGAGGGCGAAGGACGCATCATCGGTGATGAGACGATTTTCGCCAACCCTCGTGCCGTGGAATGGGGAAGCGCCCCTATTCTCGTTCAGGCTACCGACAAACCGGGCAGCATCACCATCCATGCCCGCAGCGCCTTCTCTGGTGTGTACGCTCCTGCAGAAGCCACGTTGACGATAGAGAGTGTGGCTGCCGAAATGCCGAAATGCTTCACCGATGAACCGTCTGCCAAGACCGTCCGCACGGCATCTGCCTCAGCGGCAGCCTCTCAACAGATGACCGACGAGGAGCGCCAGCGCACTCTCGAAGAGGTGAACCGTCAGCAGATGGACTTCGGAATACAATAATCACCAAACGGTATTAATGCAAGTTCTAATTACCGGTTTTGGATAATTGCATAGTCTGTACAATACACATCACGCCGCAACACCGACTGTCTCAACGATTCAGAGACTATTGGTGTTGCGGCGTGACCGTTTTCTTATCCCTATCAATACTATGGATTAAGCCCGAACCAGTCATTATGCCTGTCTGGATTTTATTCTATAAAAGTGAGTTTTTTTCGGCTTTCAGCCCAAATCAATTATTAGGACCTGTTTGGGTTTGTATTTTGGGAAGAGGGGATTTTGTTTGTTTTTGATTCGCAATAGCGAGCTATTGCGAATCAAAAATTTGCAGGCTATACAAATAAATAGTACATTTGCACATTGACACCAGCTGGATTCATTCCGGTGAATAAACGGGACAAAAAACTTTAGAATCATGACACGCGAAGAAACAGTATTGAACTATCTCAGAGAACATGACATACCATTCACCAACTACAACCACCCCGAAGGAAAGACCATCGAGGAGGCTAAACAATGGTGGAAGGATGACGGCAGCGTGCACTGCAAGAATCTCTTCTTCCGCAACCACAAGGGAAACAGGCATTATCTCGTGTGTTTCGACAGCGACCACGACCTCGCCATACACGATCTGGAACATCTGCTGAAGGAATCGCTCGTGAGCCGCGGACTGCCTTCATGCGGAAAACTCTCGTTCGCCTCTCCTGAACGGATGATGAAGTATCTGGGACTGGAACCAGGCAGCGTGTCGCCTTTCGGACTGATAAACGACACGGAAAACCACGTGCATCTATTTCTTGACGAGAATCTGCAGAAGGCAGACTCCCTGTCGTTCCACCCTAACGACTGCCGCGGAACGGTGGTGATAAAGCGAGAGGATTTCGAGCGGTATCTCAGCATCGTGGGCAACACGTATGAATACATAAGACTATATTGACAAACAATCGGAATTTAGCATTTGTAGATTGCAAAATCATAGTTTTTTTACACAAAGCGACATGTCGAGTGTAAAAAAACCACTTACCCATATATTTATTTTACTTTTATTTCTTTCGTAAAGAAACATTTACTAACTTTGCATTACAAACCTTACTTAAGGTTAAATATTGCTAATAGCAAAAAAGGATGAGGAGGGGAACATACATACCCTCCCCCACAATAAAAAACATATCTATCAAACAAAAAAAACAAATTGTAAGCTAATCAAGGACTTGCAAGTATTATACTGACATTTTTCAGCAGACGATGTGAACATACATGTCTTCTTGCCAGTTTGTCTACTTGTCCTTCATCTACTCGACTACCAAAAACAACTTAAAAACAAATACATTATGACAACGAAACAATTATCACTACACTGCAAGAGCATCGGAATGATGTGTCTGGCAGGAGGAGCGCTCACCATGGCGTCTTGTGCACAAGACGACCTCACGGGAGAGCAATTCGGCAGTGGAGTTAGGAATTCGCAGCTCGTGGCACCATCGGCCGACCAGATCAGCGTGACGCCGAGCACCGACGGAAGTCAACAGATCATTGCGTGGCCCGTGGTGGAGGGAGCCGGCGGCTATCATGCCGTGCTGACAAACGTGGACAACGGAGAGGTGGTGAAAGACACACTCATCGACGGAATCACATTTGCGGCACAGCGCATCGAAGACACCAACTACACGTTAGCCCTCTCGGTGCTCGACAACGAGAAACTGAACAACAAAGGTTCTGAAGCCGTGACGAAGGCTTTCAGCACATTCACCGCCACCTATCAGGTGATTCCTGACGGTACCGACCTCGCCACTTATTTCGAAGAGAATGCAGTGCCCGACGAAGGACTCACCACCATGCTCTGCTACGACCTTCAGCCAGGAGGAGAATACACGATGTCGAAGAGCGTGGACTTCGGAAACAAACAGGTGACGCTGCGCACTACAAGCATCTCTAACCATGCCAAGCTGAAGTTCACGGCAGACAACGTGTCGATAAAGACCGGCACCATCTTCGCCCTGAAGAACCTCGACATCGACGCATCGCAGTCGTTCGACCCACTGATAAGCCTCTCTACTCCCGACGAGAGCATCAAGGGCACTGGCGACTACTACATAGTGCGCGGAGCACTGACCATCAACGGATGCAACATCACGGGAGTGAACAACAATCTCATTTACGACGGCAACAAGAAATACTGCTATGAGAGCGTGGTGATAAACAACACCATGGCTCATCTCACACTGAGCAGCCAGACAAACGTCAGCGGAAACGCCGTGATATACTTCAAGGGCGGATTCGCCAACACGCTGCAAGTGAGCAACTCCACGATATGGAACACGGGAGACAGCGACAGCAAATACTTCGTGCAATACAACAACAGCGGACGCGCCACACGTGCCGGATACAACAACAGCAACGTGAACTTCCTGAACTGCACTTTCTACAATATCGCAAAGACTGGACAGTGGGCTAACTATGGAGGATTCAACGGACAGAAGTGTTCTTATTTCGACGTGGAGCGCAACATCTTCGTTGACTGCGGAAACAAGCAGGTTATCCGACGCATTCTGGGTGGACGCTCGGCATCGTCATACGACGTGGCGAAGACTCTATTCAACACCTATATGTTTGACGGAGAATTCGAAAGCACCGGTGGTATCGTTGAGAACTACGACGTGACTGGCAACTGTCTCGAAACCGACCCTGGTTTCAAGGATGCCAAGAACGGCGACTTCACCATCAGCGGTTCGGCACAGCTGGAAAACAAGACCGGCGACCCTCGCTGGATAAAGACAGCTGAATAACAAGAGACTGGCAACAATCGAAAACAAATGAAACACAAGACAAGAATCATGAAAAGGAAAACGATAATCAGCTTATGCTTCGGATGCTTGGCATTGGTTTCCATACCTATCCATGCACAGCAGGAGAACCATACAATAAAGGGCACCGTGGTTGACCAAAACGGCGACCCCATCATCGGCGCTACAGTGCGCCTGGTGGGCAGCAAGGGAGCAAACACTGGTGTCATCACCGACATCGACGGTAACTACAGCATCACGGCACCGAAAGGCAGCAAAGTGAACATCTCATACATCGGATATCTATCACAGACGGTAGTGGCCGGCGGAAAAGCACAGCTCAAGGAAGACGCCCAGAATCTGGAAGAGGTAGTGGTAGTGGGCTATGGCACACAGAAGAAGGCCCACCTCACCGGTTCTGTCGGCACGGTGCCGATAGACGACATCAAGGACCTCTCTGGAGCAAGCCTCGCATCATCCCTCTCCGGACTCATCAACGGAGTGAGCGTGAGCGGCGGCGACAGACAGGTGGGACAATCGTCGAGCATCACCATCCGCGACGGAGGAGTATTGCGTGACTTCACAGGAAACGCTGCCGGTCCGCTCTACGTCATCGACGGCTACGTATATCCTAACGATATAAAGAACCTGGGCGAGGAGGCGTTCAACAACCTCGACCCTTCTGAAGTGGAGAACATCTCGGTATTGAAAGACGCATCGGCTGCCGTATATGGAGCTCGCGCCGCAAACGGTGTGATTCTCGTCACTACGAAAAAGGGAAAGATGGGAGCACCGAAGATTTCATACAACGGCACATTCGGTATCGCCGACGCAATGTCAACACCGAAGATGCTCAACGCATACAACTACGGCCGCCTGTATGACATCATGACCGACAACGACCCGAGAAGCACATCGCTGAACCGCACCACGTCATTGTTCCAGCAGGATGAGCTGGAGGCTATGAAGGGACTGAACTACGACCTGCTCGACAAATACTGGGATACGGCAGTGACTCAGCAGCACAGCGTGAACGTGAGCGGAGCCACCGACAAGGTGAACTACTTCGCCGGAATTTCTTACTTCACACAGGACGGTAACCTGGGCAAACTCGACTACGACCGCTGGAACTACCGTGCGGGTGTCGACGTGAAGATAAGCCACAACCTGAAGGCCAACCTAAACGTGAGCGGAAACTTCAGCGAACTGAACAAGCCTAACAACTCGATAGGTAACGGCGGACTGGAGAACGACTACCGCAACCTGCTCTACCGTCCGCGCTACATTCCGGAACAGGTGAACGGCATGCCGATTCTCGGCTACGGTGTGAGCAACGCCCAGACTAACGATTCGCAGACATATTCTTATGGTCTGATGCAGAACAACGGCGACTACGCTGAGACGAAGACAAACAACATGACCGTGAATGCCGGACTGGAATATGACTTTGAATGGAGCAAGGTGCTCAAGGGTCTGAAGCTGAGGCTGACATACTCTAAGAGCATCAACAATGACAAAGGCAACCAGTATGGTTCCAAGTTCACATTATATAAGATGGTGAACCGCACCGGTAGCGGACAACATCTCTATACGCCAATCGCCGGCGAGGAATACGACACATACCTCTCACAGGACAATTTCGAGCCAACGACACTCGACAACGGCAACTATATCTCTCGTTCCATGTCGCGCATGGACAACTACCAGATAAACTTCACGGCAAGCTACGGACGCAAGTTCGGTCTCCACGACGTCAATGCCCTCTTCTCAATAGAGAAGTCGGAGTCTGAATACGAGGATCTGGGCGGTCATGCCACGGAACCTTATTCATTCACCAACTTCCAGTCTAACGGTGCTTCGGGCACTAAGACTCCAAGCTGGTCGAGAAGCGAGTCGGCAAGTCTCTCATATATCGGACGCTTGAACTACGCCTACGCCGACAAGTACCTCTTCGAGTTCCTCATCCGTTCTGACGCTTCCACAAAGTTCGCCCCCAAGAATTACTGGGGTGTGTTCCCGTCAGCAAGTATCGGATGGGTGATGTCACAGGAGAAGTGGTTCAACAATGCCCTGCCATGGGTTGACTTCCTCAAGCTCAGAGGATCATTCGGTCTGACAGGCCGCGACAACACCACAGCATGGCTCTGGATGCAGCACTACGGCATCTGGAACAAGACAAGCGACAATGCCGTGTTTGGAGAAGGAACGACAAACAGCGGACAGTCGATACGTATGGACAACGGTAATGCCGACGTGAACTACGACGTGCATTGGGACAAGTCGTACAAGGCAAACTTCGGTATCGACTTCAACGTGCTCTCACAGCGTCTCGCCGTGACTCTCGAGGCATACAAGGTGTGGAACCGTGAGATGTTCATGAACCTGTCACAGTCGGTACCGGCAACGGTAGGCTGTCTGTCGGCTTCTACCAACCTTGGCAAGATCGACAACTGGGGCTATGAGGCAAGCATCACATGGAGAGACAAGATCGGCAAAGACTTCAAATACCGCATCGGTGTGAACTTCGGCTATAGCGACAACAAGGTCATCAACAGCGACTTCGCCACAGACTACGTGTATAAAACAGTGCAGAAGGGCGACCGCTTCGACATCGGAACATGGGGAATGGAATGCCTCGGAATGTTCCGCAGCTATCAGGAGATTCAGGAGTATGTGAAGAAATACAACATCACCAACTATATGGGAATGGCTCCAGACCAGATCAAGCCGGGTATGCTTATCTATAAGGATGTGCGCGGAGCTGGCGGCACAGGAACGCCCGACGGTATCGTCAACGCCAACGACGACCAGGTGCGCATCTCCCACCGTGCCAGCAACCCATACGGATTCACCACCAACCTTCACGCCGAGTGGAAGGGACTCTCTGTAACGGCTCAGCTCAGCGCCAGCTGGGGTTCGCGTTCTGTGATTCCTACATCTGCCCTCAAGGCTTCTTACGGCATTGAAGCACAGAACATGCCTTCGTTCTGGAATCCTGACGATGTGTTCGTATACAACGACATAACAGACGGCTCGGGCAATGTGGTGGTATCACAGAACCGCGACGGTTCGCTACCAAACCCATCATACAACATCAACAGCCAGGCATCAAGCTTCTGGACTGTCAGCGGCACAAGGGTTTCGCTTAACCGTCTCACCGTGGCTTACAAGATTCCTAAGATGGCATGGTTCAAGACAATCGGCCTGGAGAGCGCCAGGGTGAACATCACAGGACAGAACCTGCTGAGTTTCTACAACCCCTACCCTGACAACTTCATCGACCCTCAGTGCAGCTACGGCAGCTATCCTAAGCTCCGCAAATGGACTATCGGTGTGAACCTGACTTTCTAACGTATAACTCATAATCAAGGAATAACAACAATGAACAAGAATATAATAAAAGTTTGCAGCATCGCGTTTGCAGCATCTTTTCTCGCCTCATGTAGCGACAGTTTCCTCGAGGAGAAGAAAGACAACAACAACGTGAACAAGGAGGTCTACAACGACTTCACCGGAGCACAGCTGCGCGTCAACTCCATCTATGGCGAATGCCTTCCAAACCCAAGTTCGGTATCGGGATGGAACAACAACTGCACGGGTCTCGCTTCCGACATACAGGCAAAAGCTACAGAGGAATACTGCGGAATGAGCGGTTCGAGCGAACAGAGCTTCGTGAATCCTCTCTATGAGCTTGATGCCCTTACCGGCAACGTGGTGCCTGATTATTTCACCAATGAGCAGAAGCATCTCTCCAACGTTTGGGGACGCATCCGCAACATCAACGACGTGATTGCCGGACTGGAAGGTTGCACACTGAGCGAGAGCCAGAAGAACCAGTTGCTCGGACAGGCTTACTTCTTCCGTGCATGGTGTTACTACCAGCTTGTGAAATGGTATGGCGGTGTGCCTATCATAAAGGAAGTGCAGGAAACTTCTCCAAGTTCGTTCACACCTCGTTCATCGGCAAAAGACTGCTTCTCTTTCATCATCAGCGATCTCGACACCTCTGCCAGACTGCTCACCGATGCCACCACACATGGCGGATGGAGCGGAGAAAACTGGGGCAGAGTGACTTCCGGCACGGCGCTTGCCTTGAAAGGACGCGTAATGGTGTTGTGGGCAAGTCCGATGTTCAACCGCGCCAACGACCAGCAGCGCTGGAAGGATGCCTACGAGGCTATAAAGGAGAGTCTGCCAGTGCTCAACGCCTGTGGATACGACCTCTACACCGGTACTAACGATGTCAACGCTTCTGCCTTCGCCACGATTTTCGGACAGACGAAGAACTGCGAAGATGTCTTCGTTACGCTCTTCAACACCGAAGACCCTATGCAGAGCGGCGAGGCTGGCGACAAGGGAAAGAACAACTACTGGGAGAACAATATCCGTCCGGCAAACACCAACAACCGCACCGGCGGTATGGAACCGTCGGCAATGATCGTCGACATGTTCCCTATGGCTGACGGCAAGCTGCCTTCTTCGGCATCTACATACAACAAGCTGGAGAAGTCTTCATTTGAATACGACCGCAACTATCCGTTCATGAACCGTGACCCTCGCTTCTACCGCACCTTCGCCTTCCCTGGTGTGCGTTGGGCTTACAACGGCGATGCCAGTCAGGGCGGAGTGAACAACAACCCTCAGGACGGTGCCAACTATGCTCTTTGGAACTATGTATGGTATACCAACCAGGATGATGCGGGCAACGTGGAGAGCGGTGAGGCTTATGGTGCCGACAACCTGCTGAAAAACAAAAAGGGGCTCTACGTCAGAAAGCGCACAAGCGACTACGACCTCGGTTCGTCGCTCTATGTATACAACAGTGGATACTCTCGTGGCGCATTTGCCAGAAGCGCTTCGCCATTCATCGAGATCCGCTACGCCGAAGTTCTCCTCAACTATGCTGAGGCTGCATGTGGCGCCGGTCACATGGATGTGGCAGTAGAACAGTTGCAGAAAATTCGTTCGAGAGTGGGCTACACGGCAGAAAACAACTACGGTCTGCCTGCCAATCTTGCTTCCGATCAGGCCACTTGTATGAGTGCCGTACTGCTGGAGCGCCAGATAGAATTGGCATACGAGGGCAAGCGTTTCGACGATATGCGCCGCTGGATGCTCTACGATGGTGGAGCGACAAAGGTAGCAGGTGCGCCCGACACTTGGACTCTCACCGGATGGGGCGGCAACACCTGTCAGTGGCTCGGATTCACACCGCTCAACGGACAGCGTCGCGAGCGCATGGAGTTCCGTGTGGCCGACAAATATGGTGTTGGCGGCACTACCTACGAGAGCGACCCTCTCATCAAGGCTGGTGTCAGCCGCTGTCAGCCGATAGACCTCCGTCAG
>NZ_FR892595.1:14783-15053 GCF_000436015.1 Prevotella sp. CAG:592
GTCAGCCGCTTGCCACACAGCAGGAGCAGCTCAAGACATGGTATCAGGAGAACCTTGTGAGAAAGGACAACAAGGGTGACGGCCGTGACTCTTACCATCAGGACCTCACCATCAGCTATCGCGCAAAATACTACTTCCTCGGCTTCTCGCTCGGAGCAATGAACCGCAACGATGCTCGTCTGAAGCAGACAATCGGATGGAGCGACAACCGCGGCGGTACCGGTACTTTCGACCCGCTGGCTGAAACAAGCAAATAACAGGAGTCTGAAC
>NZ_FR892595.1:15065-17539 GCF_000436015.1 Prevotella sp. CAG:592
GGAGTCTGAACTCGACAAATAAAAATGGCACGCCATCATTCGGCGTGCCATTTTTATTTGAATCCCAACCGGTCATTAGCTGAAACAGATTGTCCGTCTAACCCAAGCAAGTTCTGATGAGCGATTAGGGTTTAAGCCTCTTGCCCTTTCTTCTCCAGATAGTCGGCGAATATTCTTGCGGCACTTTCCACCTTTGCCGCACAAGGACGCTTCTTGTAGTATTCTGCCGTGCGCTCCGAAGCCACATAGCTGTTTGCAGCCTTCTCGTAGCCTTTCAGTCCGAGGATTTCGGCACAGATTATAGAACCGTTCTGCTGCTTTGATTCTTCGAGCAGCTGCTGCACAATCTTGTAGCAATGTGATTTTCCCTCGTTGTCAGCGCCCTCGGTCTGTCCTTCTTCCAGACCAATGAGCATCACCAGTCCCGACACAGCGCCACACATCATGCGCATCTTGCCTACTCCGCCACCGAATCCTGCAGCGATTTTCAGAGCCAGTTTCTCGTCGAGTCCATAGATGTCAGCAAAAGCAGCCACCACACTCTGACAGCAGCCATAGCCCTGCATAAAATAGTCAACGGCACGATTTACGCGTGCTTCCAATTCTTCTTTCATGTTTATTGTTTTGTTTAAAGTTTTGTTTTTCTTATAAAAAGTCTGCAAATGTATTGTTTTATTTCGGAAAAGACTATACGTCTGTTATAAAAAACGGTTACTCCCCAACAGTCTGATGCCCGATTTGTGGTATACAAATATCTGCCAGCTTTTCTATTACATTGTCTAACTGCTCCCGATAAATCAGTCCTTCTACATATTCTTCCGGGATGGCACTGTAACCAAATATCGCTCCCAGTCTTTCAGCACTTTGAGCATGTCGTCTGGCAGATAGCCCAAAGCGTTTCTCCGCATCTCTTCGGGAATCGGCCATATTGCCTCTGCTATACTTCCCACTATGGCACCGAGGGTATCGGCATCCGCCCCAAGAGAAACGGCAGTGCGGATGGCATCCTCAAAGTTGACGCTCTTGCTTATGATGCATAATGCCACTGGAACGGTTCCCTGACAAGTCTCGTCAAACCTGTTCAATACAGACTCTCGACGTATATTGATATCGTAGCCAGAGAATTCCACGCATGGAGCTATCACCTTCTCCATCATCTCGCCATGAAGAACAGGTTCTCCTTGATGACACCTGCGCAGCTTCAATGCCAGATGTATGGCAAGGGCTACGGTCTGTGCGCCCTTGACGCCTTCAGGATGGTTGTGTGTGCAGGCTGCCGACTGTTCTGCATTGGCAAGCACACTCTCTTCGTCGTCGAATGCCCACCCTATGGCACTCACTCTCATCGCCGCTCCATTGCCATAAGACCCATAGGGCTGTGGCTCGTCGCTTCTCACCCACGCATTGAAACTGCCTCCATAGCTACCCATAGGGGTTGGATAGCGCCTGCACCATTCATGGAGCGCCGCTCCGTAGCTCTTCTGATGCATTATGGCATCTGCCACGGCGATAGTGCAGATGGTATCGTCGGTAAAGTCGTTCTTGTCGGAAAACAACTCGAAATTATAATCATTGGTGGAGAAAAACTCCCAACGGCTACCGACAATGTCGCCGATTATCGCTCCTAACATAGTATATTAATCGTTGTGTATTTTAAAATTCCAGCCGGAATCCTTTCTGCTTCAATTCTTTGTATTTGTCCTCATTGAAACTGAAGAGGAAAGCCTTGCGCTTTGGCGTAGGCCACACCGTCTCGTCGAGTTGTGTGAGGATGTCGAGATGCAGCATCTTCTTGGCAAAGTTGCGGCGGTCGAAATGCACGCCGAGGATTGCTTCGTATAGCAGCTGCAGTTCCTTGAGCGTGAATTTTTCGGGCAGCAGGTCAAAGCCTATGGGCTGGAAGTGGATTCGCTCGCGCAATTTGCTCATCGCCATGCGCAGGATGCTCTCGTGGTCGAATGCCAACTGCGGGATTTCATCCATTGAAAACCACTGTGCCTTGGCAGCATCATCGCCTCCCTTCACCTCTTCCGTCTTCACCAGGGCAAGAAAGGCGATGGAGATGACGCGCTCTCGTGGGTCGCGGTTGGGCGAACTGAAGCAGTGGAACTGTTCCAGATAGGTGGCTGTCAGGTTTGTCTCTTCCTTCAGTTCTCTCATAGCTCCCTCTTCGGCGCTCTCGTCCATCTTCAGAAAACCGCCAGGGAACGCCCATTTCCCCTTGAATGGGTCGATGCCGCGCTGTATGAGCAGGATTTTGAGTTTCATTCCGTCGAAGCCGAAAATCACGCAGTCTGTAGCGACTGCCGGATGTGGATATTTGTAGCTATACATTTTCTCTTCCATTTTCTCGATTGTTTTATGTACCTCTTACATCCTTGTGTAAGTTTTACGCCGCAAAGATAATCACTTTTAGTATAAGCTCCAAATGTTATAGTAAAAATCGAGCAAAAGACACCTTATAAAAAACAAAA
>NZ_FR892596.1:0-9045 GCF_000436015.1 Prevotella sp. CAG:592
TGCGGAAGTGTCTGAATTACAGATACTTCCGCATTGAAGACCAGATGGTTGACGGTTTTTTTGAAAAAAGTGGATTAATTGGATATTATGACCGATTAGAGCTAAATCGGTCGGATTATATTCCACATACTCTAATGCCAATATCCGTTTCAAAGCAACTCTTCCTGCATTCACGTGTGAACGGCATCTCGTAGAATAAGAGATTTATCTCCTTTCATTATCGCTATAAATCATATAGCAACACGACTATTCTATATTTGCACTCACTTTTTTATAAGAAAATGTTACATAATTTATGAAAATGTTTGTTTTGTTTAGATGAATTTAATAATTTTGTAGCGTTTCCACGCCGATACCATCGTCGTCATGACGTTTCGTGTCATTCAGATGTCCGGCAACAGCGATTGATGCCGATTGGGGAAGGGATGGGGACACGACATATAGAAGGCGTTTACTTGACGCTTTGTTCTTGACTCTCTGAAACTTCGCAAACTTTAGATACTGTCAACGAACCGAGCAACGGTAGATGTCTACGGGTGTGATTATATCACGGCCAGTGGAGTATTGTACCTATGTGTATTTTCTGCATATAGGTTTCAACTACTCCATGTGGCGGCATATATATATCATATCGGCGTGGGCTCTAGCGTTGTCTGTTCTACAGTATCGGGCAATGCGAAGGCCTCAGAGAGTGGGACAGACGGCGGGCGGTTCCCACGCTCTTCTTTTTATGTCTGTGTATCAAGTCAAGTCTTTGATAAGGTACCATCACGATATGGAAAAATATTGCGCCACATCAGATGTAAAATGCAAAGTTGGAGATAACCAATCTCCTCTATGCGCTGGACTTACCTCCAACGCTCTCCCCGAAGTTCTAAAGTCTAAACCAATGAACTTACAAACAGGGGTGTCCACCAATAATGCCCTGTCGAGAACATCAGTTGACACTAATAAAGATGCAAAAGACACACACCATTGGTATGCTCTCCGCACCACGTATGGCAGAGAAAAGAAAGTATACACTTACCTAACAAGCAAAAATGTCGTTGCTTTTTATCCAACATTAAAGAGAATAAAGATTGTAGACGGCAAACGTGTTGCAATCGAAGAATCACGCATTCCTAACATATTCTTTGCATACGGCACAGAAGATGAATTGAAAGCTTTTGTTTACGACAACGTAAACCTCCCCTACCTCCGCTTTTATTATCGACATACTCACGTTGGCAATAAGATTGTCAAGGTGCCATTAATCGTACCAGACGACCAAATGAACAGCCTAAAGATAATTTGTGCTGCTGATTCAGATGATATAGTAGCTTCGACAGAAGTGGTTGAAAAATTCAAGTCAGGTCAAAAGGTGCGAATAATAGATGGAAAGTTTAAAGGAGTAGTCGGAGTGGTTGCACGTTATCATAGCCAGCAACGTGTAGGAATTGTAATCGACGGACTTCTGACTGTGTGCACTGCCTACATCCCCAGTGCTTTCTTGGATTTGGTATAAGAGCTGAAACCAAAACTGGAATCAAACGATTTTATAAGAATAAAGAATTTAATTAAATATATAAAAAATGATGAGACGGATACCTATACAAGTAATTGTTCTTTGCCTAATTACATACTTTGGAATCTTTATTTCTTGCGGTAACCCAAGGAATACTCAAAACGGAGGAAACAAGATTGACTCCACTCAGACTGAACGCAAAATAACCGTTAATGTCTTTGTTGAGAGTTCTGGAAGTATGGCTGGCTATTGCAATGTAAATAAAGCATCTGCTATAGAGACATTGATTACGGACTTTTATGATCGATTTGATGAGTGTTCGGACATAAATAATGTGACTTTGAATTTCATAAATACGTCTGTCGTGAATTCAAAGAGCAACATCAAGCAATTTGTCAACTCGATAAAAAGTAATTGTACTGCACAATATACAAAGTTGGACGAGATGCTTGAAATGATGATGGATAGTGTCACCAACGATTGTGTTAATATCCTAATTTCCGATTATGTATTTACATCAAATAATGGAAATCTTGCAATAGCATCTTCTGGTATAACTTCTCAGTTCTCAAAACAACTTGAAAAAAAAGATCTTGCGGTTGCAATATACAAGTATATGGTAGATTTTAGCGGAAAATATTATCCAGGTGGTATAAGTTGCAACAAACCATTACCCTTGTATGTTTGGGCTTTTGGACGCAAAGACAATGTTTGTAAGATTATTCATTTGCCATTTAATTCGAAGAATTGTGGTACATATTTCATGCAAAAAGCATATGATGCGGACTTTAAGCTCGAAGCAAAAAGTAAGCGCATGATTGAAGGAAACAAAATACATGTATCAAAGTGGGATAGGAAACGTAATGAAAATTTTTACGAGTTCGAGTTCACCACAAAACTTGATAAGGTTCTTTTGGCAAAAGATGATATCATCAACACTTCTTCGTACAATGTCAAAACAAACAACTCTTCAAAGTACAAAATCTTTAATATCGAGGAGCTAGGCAATGATAAATACAAATTTACTATAAGGACAAGTGGCTCAAATCCTGCTCCCGGAAAAATTACGATTTCTTATCCTATTACCACTCCTACTTGGGTTGAAAAATCTAATTTTGAAGGTAATGGCTTACCATCAGATAGTACGACCTATGGAGTATCATACCTGATCAATGGAGTAAGCAAAGCTTTTGAAAACACTTCAAAAAATAACAATAACTATTTTAACATAACCATAAATCTTGAATAGTATATGGATACATTCTTTTCAACAATCTATTATTACACGAATGGCCTCTATGGTCAAGAATTAGACAACTACCTGTACGAAACTGTTCCAGGCTATGTTCATGTTGGTCTTGCAATGATTGTTTTGTCTGGCATAATAACAGGAGTATTTTATTACATGTTAAAACCAGTGAGAAAACAATGGGGCATATGGTTTCTTTGTTTAGGCTTGAATGCCTTCCTGAACCTGCTCATTGCACTATGGTATACAAATACACCTCTTATCAACAACGAAATAGACGACTCCGAAACGTGGACTGTACTTGATACATTTGGCTTTGGATGTGCAAATGTTCTTTGGTCTGTTGTTACAGTTCTTGTGGTGTCTCTGTTCATCAAGTGGTGGAGTCCTGCAAAATATATTCCTTTTAAAAAATTCTAAAAACTTAGCTGTATATGAACTTGTACGTTTTTGCAATTGGAGGTTCGGGTTCGAGAGTGTTGCGCTCGCTTACCATGCTGCTTGCAGCAGGAGCCCAAACCGATAGCAATATTATACCTATCATTATAGATCCAGATGCTTCAAATGGTGACCTCGATCGTACCGTTTGCAGTTTAAGACAATACGAGGAGGTTCGAGGAGAACTTAGTTTCAACAATACATTTGAAAATAGGTTCTTTTCGACAGTAATTACGTCATTAAACAATGACGGTAACTATTTGCTACCTCTTGTAGGTACGGCAGGAATAAGTTACGACAGTTACCTTGCACTTAGTGGAATGTCGCAGGAGAACCAAGCATTGGCAAAAATGCTTTTTTCCAATAAAAATTTATCATCAACAATGGATGTTGGATTTAAAGGAAATCCTAACATTGGTTCCATTGTCTTGAATCAGTTTACGCAGTCTGCAGATTTTAAGAATTTTGAAGCTAATTTCGTAACTGGCGACAAGGTATTTATTATCAGTTCTATCTTCGGAGGAACAGGAGCGAGTGGTTTCCCTCTTATACTAAAGACTTTGCGAACCAGTAATAACACTGCCCTTGCTTCTGCACCTATTGGTGCCGTTTCGCTGCTTCCATATTTTAATCTAAAGACAGATGGTAACAGTTCTATTCAAGCTGATTCCTTCATTACAAAAGCAAAAGCTGCATTGCACTATTACGAAAAGAATGTTACTGGTAATGGAACTCTGGACGACATGTATTATCTTGGCGACGATTTTTCAAGTCATGGATATGACAACTGTGATGGAGGAAACAAGCAGTCTAATGATGCTCACTTTATTGAGTTGTTAGGTGCACTTGCAATCTTAGACTTCGACGCCAAACAATTTGCTGGTGCTGCTACTTCAACATCGTTTCATGAGTTTGGATTGAACACCACTCCAAAGGCTTCAATCATTTTCTCTGACCTGGGGAATCAAACAAACACAATCATTAAAAAGCCACTTTCAATGATGGCTATTATGAATAGTTATCTGAATAATCGAGACGTGAGTCATCGATTAGAACAGAAGTGGGCTAAAGATAGGGGTGCGTTGCTTGGTTCTAGCTTTTTCAATAGCGCATTCTTCTCAAACTACGAGAGATTTAAGGAAATGTTTGAAGAATGGATAAACGAACTCGAACGCAACGAAATTTCTTTCGCCCCATTCTACAAGGATTCTGATGTAAGGGACTCTGACGGATTGGCAAAAGTTCAAGATGCCAAACCTACGTATCCTGGTTTGAACCCATTTAGAAAGAAAGGTTATGATCTTGTTGATGAGATGCTTGGAAAGAATTTATCATCAATCCCATCAAATACAAGTGCACCTACCACATTCATGGAGGTGTTCCATAAAACTTTGTCAGATATTTGCAAGAAAAACTTAAACATCCAATAATATGGGATATTTATTTAGAATAAATAAAGGTGCTACAGGTACAAATAATACCATTGTAGACTGGAGTAACACTCCACGTAGTACATACGATTATGGATTTGTCAACCGGATAGAGGATTCTACGACTACGCAAAGTGAAATAACCTCAATACCATCTCCTTTTGCAAGAATAGAGCTTGTCAAGGAGGCATTCCGCAAGGTTGTTGGCGAATCTTTAAATGTTCTCACTGTTCAACAGGTAAAGAATCGTCTTCATGGCGATACTATTTACCACAAAATGGTATCAGATTCACTTGATGTCGGCCAGATCTTCTTTAATTACCCTTCAATGAAGGATAGGGTAGAAATAAAGGTATGGAATAAAGGCCATATTGACGAGTTGTTGAAGTCTACAAATCCTTCACATCAGATATATGGAAAAGCGTTGAAGATGTTTTTTGATCAGGATGCCAAAGGCTCAGATCCGTATAACTTCGGCAAGATGAAAAATATCTATATTCTGAAGTATAAAGGCCCAAATCATAAACCTATGCATATTATTGGTGCCACGTCACCTGCTACATTGTTTTTCTCTACGGCAAATGACGAAAAGGGGATTTCTCGTTATCTTTGTTTTGGAGGGGACTATGCTTTCGACAAGAAATATGCTTCACTCGACCAGCGTGATCCTGAATACCTTAAGTATTTATTTACATTGAGATATTCAATACTCAACTTCTCTATTGATTTTCCTGAGGTGGATTCATATTTAGATGCAGTTTACTATGTTCTTGACGACAACCTTAAAGCGGAAATTGACGACATTCAGACAAGTTGCGCCAATATGGTGAATGGTGTGAAATCATTCATCGATTCCACCTATGAACCATTGAATGTTGCTGTTGCATCAACCGTGGATCAAGTAGTTGAAGTTAATGGTTTTCCACTTCATTATAAAGAGGTCAATCTTCAGGGCAACACAGACTTTGAGATACAAGCTACAAAAACAATAGCAGGGGGTAAGACGCCATTAGTTCTGCCTGTAAATACCAGCAGCCTTTATGATAATCTTGAGTATTACGGTTGCAAGTTTGGACGTAGTTTCAATATTCCGTATTATGATGCCAAGGCACTGGCATCTCGCACCCTTCCTGGCATTAACATCCAACATCCTTATTTGACAATAAGCGATTTCCTTGATGATAAAATCATTAAGTTGCCTTCTGATATTAATAGTGAAGACTACTTCAATGGAAATTTTACATCTAACAATGCTGAGAAAGAAGGGTATCTTTTGCCTGTTACAAAAATGTTCTTTGACTATTTTACAGCGGAAGACTTAAAGGGTACGACACCTTCAGGCAAGCACTTCATTGACATCAAGAAATTGGCTTCTGGTATCGAGGTGGTACTTCGTATTCCTATTGCTAAAGGTGATGTTGAGTATAAGCGCATTTACACTCTTGACGTAAAAGCTGATAAGCAGAACAATAAGGGCGCGATCGTTCTTGCACCAGAGGATTTCACCATCGGCGTATTCCCTCCTGTAAAATTCAGGAACGAAGCAGATGCACAGTATCGTATTGCCATTCTTTCCGATTTCAACTTGAACAAGGAGTGCTCATGCTCTTGTCATAATGAAGTTGATTCTTTCTTTGTGCCTGATTATGTTGTTAGAAATGTAGACATAGAGGATGACATCCGTTCGAAAGTGTATATCCTAGAGAACAAGACGTTTGATTGTGCTATGATTTCAATTCTGACAGATCAACCAGGAAAGGAGTTGAGAGCAACAGGTCTAATGCTTCCGAATTTCAAGCAAAGAATGGGAACGGCTAACTTGACGTTCGCAATTGACCTTGGTACATCTAACACACACATAGAATATACTTCAGGAGCAAATAGGATGCCAGAGCCTTTCTCTTATAGCCAAGATAATCCTCTGTTCAGCATGATTTGCAAGCCGTCTGACTTGATTCGTATGCATGCTCGTGGTGAATTCTTGCCTGAAGCAATCGGCAATGATGCCCAATGCCATTTCCCGACTCGTACCGTCCTTAGTGTCGATAGGAACAATGCTGGCATCAATGAGTCGGGTATGGGAGCATACGTTGCATTAGGTAATGCGTCACCGGCATTCATGTATAACAAGGCAGACATCGGAACTCGATACAACGATTATATTCCAAATCTAAAATGGAGTCAACTGAACCATGATAATGAGGAGAGAATTCGTTGCTATATTGAATCCTTATTTCTAATGATACGTACCAAGGTCATTCAAGAAGGAGCCAGTTTGACACAAACACAGATTAAATGGTTCTATCCTATCAGTATGTCTAACAACAAGCGAGGACTCTTCCAAAGAGTCTGGACTGCTGCATATCAGAAGTATTTCAACCCTACGGGCCAACCTATAGCTATTACTGAGTCCATAGCTCCTTACTCGTTCTTCCAAAAGACAAGAGCTGACGTTACTAATATCGTAACGATAGATATAGGTGGCGGTACCACCGACATCGTTGTTGCTGATACCAACGACGTAAAGCTTGTCACCTCTATGCGCTTTGCTGCGGACGCAATTTTCGGTAACAGTTTGGTCGCTGTACAAAATGGTCCTTTGAATGGCATCATAAAGCAGTTTAAGGACGAGTACATCATCAACCTTAAAGGTATGGGCGACTTGCAGAAGATGCTCATAGAAAAAACGGCGAACAACTTTGGTAACTCCTCCGAAGTTGCATCGTTTCTTTTCTCTTTGGAGGAGAACGAACTTGTTCGTCAAAACCACCTTGAAGAAACCTTGAGCTTTAACGAGACGCTCATGAAAGATAGTAGTCAGAAGATAGTCTTCTATATATTCTTTACTTCTATTATGTATCACATTGCTCACCTCATGAAAGCTAAAGGCTTGAATCCGCCTACAAACATTGCTTTCAGTGGTAACGGTTCGAAGGTTATCTCTGTCTTGAGTACAGTTCAGACTTCGCTTGAACTGCTGACAACAAAGATATTCTCCCTTATATACGAGTCTGATATTAAGGATATTAATTTGATAATCAACTCTAAGAATCCGAAGGAAGCAACATGTAAGGGAGGCCTCTTCCTTACGCAGGTTCCGAATGATATTTCAAGGGTAAAGTCTGTGCTTCTAGGAACAAGTAAGACCTGCTTGGTTGATGGCCAGAAATATGATGAGGTCGCATCGTTCTATGATGATATTGTCAAGGAGGTAAAGACTTTTATGGACTTCATCGCATTAAGAATTCCTCGTTCAATCTCTCTTAGCGGAGAGTTCGGGATAGACCAAAGGTCTCTCCAACTTGCAGTAAATTGCTTCAATAAAGATCTACGCACATATATAGAGAAGGGTGTTAATCTGAAACTCGACTCTAAAGATGTAAGCAAGTATGATGTTATTGAAGAGTCTCTCTTCTTTTACCCAATTATTGGAGTGATTAATGATCTAAGTGAACAAATTTACACAACAAGTTCACAATTAAATTTGAAAATGGCAATGCAAAACAAATAGAATTTATGACAGTAACTATTATATCTATCGTAGTTTCTTTTGTTACTTCGGTAATAACGAGTTTCTTTACTTTTGTTCTTTTAAAGAAATTGTCAAAAAAAAGTAAGAAGAAATCATGTAAAATCAGCTGCGAACACGAAGAAATAAGTACCCAAACAAAACGTCATGCAGAAGAGCTGAAAATTCAAGAAAGAACGGATAATGTCCATTCTGTAGTAAAGGTACAAGGAAATAACTATAATTCTTCAAAAGAAGAAGTGCAACAACCTAAGGAAAAGAAACTATCTAAAAGGGAGCAACAGAAACTTCAAAGAAAAGAAGAAAGAGCTCAAAAAAGAGAAGAAAAAGTGCGACGTGAAGAAGAACTTGCTGAGGAAAAACGTCGTAAAAGCTTTAATCCTAAGGTTTCAAGACCTGAAAAAGTCACATATTGTGAGCTTGCAGTTTCTGATGGCCATTTAGTATCTTGTGGTGTAGGCCAAACTGCATATTTCAGGTCATGGGGGTATGATGGCAAGTATTATTTTGAGTTCTATTGTGCACCTTCTAAAGTATTGAAAGCCTTTAATAACAGATCTGTAATCATCGATCCTTTCTGCCAAAAAGACAATGATTCTGTCCCTGTTGACGAAGCTAAGACATTAACCACGATAGAATTTGGAGAAATAGATGCTCATTTTAACATTATTCGTAAATCAACGGTTAGATTTGATAAATAAGATATTGTAAAAATTAAATTGATATGAAAATAGATTGTTCTTTTGAAATTAGAAGTTCAATGGGTATATATGAATTAAGGGATTTATTTGATCTGCTACACAGATATTTTCCTGATATTCCTGCAGACCCTCGAAAAATAGGCTCTATTGAAAATAGTTTAGAAAAAGATCGTAATATAAACGATTTGAATGAA
>NZ_FR892597.1:0-6064 GCF_000436015.1 Prevotella sp. CAG:592
GTTTTTAATTCGCAATAGCTCGCTATTATTCATTAAATAAAATCCCCTCTTCTAAAAAATCAAAATTCAGGCAAGCCCTAATGACCGATTTGGGGACAATGAGTAATGGTGAGCTATTGCGAATTGAATACAGGTAAAAGAGGCTCATAAAAGGCAAGAGATTACTCTTGCCAAAAGCATACAAAAACGGCGACCGAATCACTTCGCTCGCCGCTCCCCGTTGTCCCAGGCGGACTCGAACCACCACTGACAGAACCAAAAACTGTAGTGCTACCATTACACCATAGGACAATCAAATCATCTTTTTGTTTTGAGAAACCACCGTTTCCCAAGTCTAATGCGTTGCAAAGGTAATGTTTTTTTATACCATTACCAAATTTTGCTATCTATATTTTTTTGCCTATTTCAAAAATTATCACCGAGGAATTTTATCCCCATACCAAGCGCCTTGTTGAAAGAACGTTGTAATCCTTATTTGAGGATGAGGAGATAATAATTCTTCTTGCCGCGCTGCACGAGCAGATACTTGCCGTCGATAAGGTCGTCTTCTGTCACAGGACGGTCGAAAGCCGCAAGTTTCTCCTTGTTGAGAGATACTCCTCCACCCTGCACGAGCTTACGCATCTCGCCCTTGCTGGCGAATACTGGAGCAGCCTGTGTGAAAATCTCTACTGCCGGCTGTCCGAGCACGTCGCGGTTTACCTCAAACTGTGGCACACCCTCGAAGATGTCGAGGAATGTCTGCTCGTCGAGCTTCAGCAGCGACTCCTTTGTAGACTTTCCGAAGAGAATGTTTGACGCCTCGATGGCAGCGTCGAGAGCCTCTTTGGAGTGTACCATCACCGTGGTCTCCTCAGCAAGGCGCTTCTGGAGGATGCGTCTGCCCGGATCCTGCTTGTGCTCCTCTACGAGAGCTTCGATGGTCTCCTTATCGAGACTTGTGAATATCTTGATGTAGCGCTCCGCATCGTCGTCGCTGACATTGAGCCAGAACTGATAGAACTTGTATGGAGAAGTGCGCTTAGGGTCGAGCCAGATGTTTCCGCTCTCTGTCTTTCCGAACTTCTTGCCGTCGGCCTTGGTGATGAGCGGACAGGTGAGGGCATAAGTCTCCACATCGTTGCCGAGAGTGCGGCGGATAAGCTCCGTACCGGTGGTCATGTTACCCCACTGGTCGTTGCCGCCGAGCTGCATCTTGCAGTTGTAGTGCTGGTAGAGATACAGGAAGTCGTATCCCTGGAGCAGCTGGTATGTGAACTCTGTGAACGAGAGACCGTCGCGGGCCGTACCGTTGAGACGCTGCTGCACGCTCTCCTTTGCCATCATATAGTTCACGGTGATATGCTTGCCCACCTCACGGGCAAAGTCGAGGAAGGTGAAGTTCTTCATCCAGTCGTAGTTGTTCACCAGCTCTGCCTTGTTAGGCTCGGTGCCCTCAAAGTCGAGGAACTTGCTCACCTGCTTCTTGATTGCCTCCTGATTATGGTAGAGAGTCTTGTCGTCGAGCAGGTTGCGCTCCTGGCTCTTGCCAGATGGGTCACCGATCATTCCTGTGGCACCGCCGACGAGGATGATAGGCTTGTGTCCGCAACGCTGAAGGTGGCGGAGCATCATGATTCCACAAAGGTGTCCGATGTGCAGTGAGTCAGCCGTAGGGTCGGTACCGAGATATGCGGTTACCATCTCCTTCTGCAGCAACTCCTCGGCGCCTGGCATCATCTGAGCCAGCATACCGCGCCATTTAAGTTCTTCAACAAAGTTCTTTTTCATATCGTTAATGTTTTATTTCTTTAAGTACCAGACTTTTCCATCCCCCCTACGGCACGGGGTCGTAACCGCTGCCTCCCCAGGGATGACATCTCAGAATACGCCGGATGGCGAGATACAGTCCTTTTATCGGTCCGTGTTTCACTATTGCCTCACGGGCATATTCGGAGCATGTTGGTGTGAAGCGGCATGAGGGCGGCGTAAACGGGGATATGCACCGCTGATAGAACAGTATCGGCAGGCACAGCAGCCATACGAGGGCTTTGGAGATAAACTTCACTATCTTGCCCATAGAGCCTTACGGTTGTTCCTGATCCGTGAGATTGTGGGTCTCCGCTTTCCTGCTGTTGTCGTAGATGAGATGCGCCTTCTCCCCTATCCTGCTGAGCAACGCTACCATAGATGCCTCCACTTCGCCAGACGGCTGCGGCTCATCCGAGAGCCACACGAAGGCGATGGAGAGTCCTGTGCCCGGCATACCGGCGATGATGTCGGCGAGAGCATGCTTGTTCTTGCGGTAAGCCTCGCGCACCTGCCTCTTGGCACGGTTGCGCTTCACAGCTCTCTTGAAATGCTTCTTCGAAACACTGACAAGCACTCTCACTGCAGCTTCGCCCTGCTGTTCCTCTCCTGTAGTGAGGGTATATACCGCCCTAAGCGGAAAGACAACCATAGAGCTTCTTTTCGCTTTCTGGAACAGCTGCTCCACGGCATTCCTGCCGTGCAGGCGCTCACTCTTGCTTAGGGTGTTCCTGGTCGGGAGAGTCATCAAGGGGTGTTATATTAGTCTTCCTGGTCGATGAGGAATCGGCGCAGAGCGCTCGTCATCGAAGGATATTTCTCTGATGGTGCTTCCACCTGCACGTCGAGTCCGGCGTCGTGGGCTGCCTTGGCAGTTGCAGGACCGAAGGTGGCTGCCTTCATAGGTGCCGCTCCGCATCCATCCGGGAATGCCTTCTTGTATGCTGCCACACCTGACGGGCTGAAGAATACACACATGTCGTAGTCGAAGTTCTTCACTTCCTCTTCGGTGAGGTCGTTGCACACCGTGCGGTACATCACGCATTCGGTATGCTGGAGTCCCTTTGTGTCGAGGAGCTTCTTCACGGAGTTGTCGTGAACGTCGCTCAGCGGCACGAGGTATTTCTCCTGCTTGTGCTTCATCATCAGCGGCACGAGGTCGTCGATCTTGCCGGTGCTGCCGAAGAACACCTTACGCTTGCGGTACTGCACGTATTTCTGGATATATAATGAAATGGTCTCAGTGACACAGAAATATTTCATCGTGTCAGGGATTTCAAAACGCATCTCCTGAGCAATCTTGAAGAAGTTGTCTATCGCATGGCGAGACGTGAATACCACGGCAGTGAAGCTCGTGATGCTTATCTTCTGCTGGCGGAATTCTTTCGAAGAGAGTCCTTCCACCTTTATGAATGGTCTAAATACCAGCTCTACTCCAAAATCTTCTGCAATCCTATAATAAGGTGACTTGTCGCTAGTAGGTTTGGGTTGAGAAACTAAAATCTTCTTAATCATCGATGCCTTAAAAATTTACATTCAAATAACTTATCAAAACCGACAACGTGCCGCAGAGCGCAAGAAGCGGTATTATTTCAAGGGCGCAAAAGTACAAAATTATTTGCAGATAAACGCCTTTCTGTCTGAAAAAGATTAAAAAGCACTTGTATAATGACAACAATCGCGACAACACCACAACGGCTCCCACATAGAGGATGGTGTGTTTCATCGACAGTCCGAAATATGCCTGCGACACTACCACGGGGAACATCACCACTCCCTCGACGGAGGTGGTGAAGAGGAACGACTTCATCCATGACGCATTCTGCCGGGCGGTGAAGAACACCCAGTTGACCATAGTATACAGTATGGACTTGAGCATGAAATACCCGGCGAAGACGCCGAAGAACATCGCTATCAACTGATACTGCGACGAGACGAGGAAGGTGTCGGAATTGCGCTCCTGGGCATAGAAGAAGGCAACGAGCGACAGCAGCAGACTGGTCTGCGCAGCGAGGAAGAACTGAAAACGGAATTCGTTTGTCGTCTCCGTCATCACCGTAGTGCCGCTGCGCTCTGTTCTGAAGAACTGCTTGGTCTGCCTCATTATGAACCATCTCGACTTTGAGAATGCCACGAAGGCGAGGATGAAGCAGCAGAGCAACAGTGCCGTAATCATGTTGTCGCCGCGTATGGTATAGGGCACGGGGTCGCCGGCAATGCCATAGCGGCCGCCGTTGAGCTCCGGATGCCACAGTGAATCGGTGGAGAAGAAGTTCTGCTTGTAGTATTGCGGCAGTTCCACGTTCTCCAGCTTGCCGATGGCATTGGCACGGTTGAGCAGACTGGTGGAGTCGAGCGGCACCGCCTCCTGAACACGTGGCTGTGCGCCATACACCGTCTGCAAAGCTGAGTCCTGCTGTGCCGGAGTGGCATCGCGGGGCAGCTCATGCAACACCTGATATGGCTGGCGCATCTCCTCATGATGCTGCTCGATGAGCTGCACACCATGTTGCTGACTATGTTTCGTTTCTGTTGAGTCTGTCTGTAGCATTGTCTATTACTCTCTTTGTTGATTCCCTGCCGAATTGACAAGGAAAACGAGTTGACAAGGTGTTTTCCTGTGACTTGACAGTCTCTCCCTTCAAAGGGAGGTCAGGAGAGGATCTTGCCAACTCGTCTGCTGTTCGGCAAGCTTTCCACTTGCCACGTTTTTTCAATCTAAGACTCCCTAACGGGCGTCTTGCCGTTTTGTGGTTAAACCCTAACGGTCATTCTGCCACCTTTGGGATTAAAGACCGAATTCTTTCTTTATCTTGTCCACGAGGTCGAGCTTCTCCCATGTGAAGAGCTCCACGTCGATAGTCTTCGTTTCATGATAGCGGCTGGTGAAGGTTTTCTTCACTGTCTCCGGCTTGCGTCCCATGTGTCCGTAGGCTGCCGTTTCAAGATACATAGGCTGACGGAGCTTCAGCTGCTGCTCTATAGCCTTCGGCCGCAGGTCGAACATCTCGCTGATTTTCTTTGCTATCTCTCCGTCGCTCATCTCCACATGGCTTCTGCCGTAGGTGTTCACGTATACGCTTACCGGCTCTGCCACACCGATGGCATAGCTCACCTGCACGAGCATCTCGTCGGCAACTCCCGCTGCCACCATGTTTTTGGCAATATGGCGTGTGGCATAGGCTGCCGAGCGGTCCACCTTGCTGGAGTCTTTTCCTGAGAAGGCGCCTCCGCCGTGTGCTCCCTTTCCGCCGTATGTGTCAACGATTATCTTGCGGCCGGTCAGTCCGGTGTCGCCGTGAGGTCCACCGATCACGAACTTTCCTGTCGGGTTTACGAAATACTTGATGTCGCCGTTGAAGAGCCTGAGCACTTTCTCTCCTATCTGCTCCTTCACTCTCGGTATGAGGATGTTTATCACGTCCTCGCGGATTTTCTGGAGCATAGCCTCGTCGTTGTCGGTACCGTCGGCATTCTTGATGAAGTCGTCGTGCTGTGTAGACACCACGATGGTATCAATGCGCTGAGGTATGTTGTCATCGGAATATTCCACTGTCACCTGGCTCTTTGAGTCGGGTCTGAGATAGGTCATCACCTTTCCCTCTCTGCGGATGTCGGCAAGTGTTCGCATGATGAGCTGTGCCAGGTCGAGCGATACAGGCATGTAGTTGTCGGTCTCGTTTGTGGCGTAGCCGAACATCATTCCCTGGTCGCCGGCACCCTGGTCGAAGTCCTCCTCACGGCTCACTCCGCGGTTGATGTCGTCGCTCTGCTCGTGTATGGCAGTGAGCACACCGCATGAGTCACCGTCGAACTGGTATTCCGACTTGGTGTATCCAATTTTCTTTATCGTCTTGCGGGCGATTGTTTGCAGGTCAACGTATTCTTCGGAGCGAACCTCTCCCATGATTACCACCTGACCTGTAGTACAGAATGTCTCTATCGCGCAATGCGCTTTGGTGTCGTATGCGAGGAACTGATCGAGCAATGCGTCTGAAATCTGGTCAGACACTTTGTCTGGGTGTCCCTCAGAAACTGATTCGGATGTAAATAGATATGACATAATGATTTAAATTAAAAAAATAGTTGAATATATTGCCTATATGCAATGAATTTGCAAAGGTAATGCAAATTGAGAGTAATGCAAAATAAATTTATTTATTTTAATTACCGAGATGCAGCTTACCTTATTAAAAGGTAATGCAAAAAACTGATTAAAGCCAAACAAAATACACTTTTCTAATTTCTCCTAAAATCCGCAACTATCATCCAATAC
>NZ_FR892598.1:0-5596 GCF_000436015.1 Prevotella sp. CAG:592
GTGACGGTTTTCCTTTTATTTGACAGAAATCAAAGAAAAACGTGGTTATTCACCTTATATAATTAATGCGCACGCATGAGGGGCAATTTCAGAAAAACGCCTGACGGCATATTGAAACCGTCAGGCGTTTGTCAATTAGATATTTCCGTATGGATGTTATGGGATATTATTTCAATGTGAAGTTGTGAGACTGGAGCATCTCCTTTGGATCGAGTGCTTTGTCGAGCTCTTCCTTGCTCATGAGTCCCTGCTCGATAACGATGTCGTATACTGAGCGACCTGTCTCGAATGCCTCTTTGGCAACCTTTGAGCTCTTCTTGTAGCCGATGATTGGGTTGAGGGCAGTAACGATACCGATACTGTTCTTCACCATCTCCTGGCAGCGCTCCTTGTTTACTGTGATGCCGAGCACGCACTCCTCTGTGAGAGTCTCGATAACGTTCTTCAGCCATGTGAGGCTCTCGAAGAGGCTTTCAGTGATGATTGGCTCCATAACGTTGAGCTCGAGCTGGCCAGCTTCTGCAGCGAAGCATACAGTAGCGTCGTTACCGATAACCTTGAAGCAAACCTGGTTTGTCACCTCTGGAATAACAGGGTTCACCTTACCTGGCATGATTGATGATCCAGGAGCCTTAGGAGGCAGGTTGATTTCATTGAGTCCGCAACGAGGACCAGAAGCCATGAGTCTCAGGTCGTTGCATATCTTAGAGAGCTTGACAGCCAGACGCTTCAGAGCTGAAGAGTAGCTTACGTAAGCGCCTGTGTCTGGTGTAGCCTCAACGAGGTCGGTGGCAGAAACGAAGTTCTCGCCGGTGAGCTTGCTCAGGTTAGCAGCGCAGAGTTTTGCGAATCCCGGAACGGCGTTCAAGCCAGTACCGATTGCAGTACCACCCATATTGATTTCGTGGAGCAGCTTCACGTTGCGCTCGAGGTTGAGGATTTCCTCTTCGAGGTTGTTGGCGTATGCCTTGAACTCCTGTCCGATAGTCATAGGCACGGCGTCCTGCAACTGTGTACGTCCCATCTTGATTGCGTCGTTATACTCCTCTCCCTTGTAGCGGAAAGCACTGATAAGACCGGTCAGAGCACGTACCAGATGGATGTTCATGCGGATGAGCGCCAGGCGGATAGATGTAGGGTAAGCGTCGTTTGTGCTCTGTCCACAGTTCACGTGGTCGTTAGGAGAGCAATACTGGTATTCGCCCTTGTTATGTCCGAGGATTTCGAGCGCGCGGTTAGCGATCACCTCGTTGGCGTTCATGTTTACAGATGTTCCTGCACCTCCCTGCACCATGTCGATAGGGAAGTTCTCATGCCACTGTCCGTCGATAATCTCGCGGCAAGCCTGTGCCATAGCTCCGGAAATCTCGTCGTTGATAACTCCGAGAGAGTGGTTTGTCTGTGCGGCAGCGAGTTTCACGTATGCTGTAGCAATAATGAAATCAGGATAGTCACGCATTGTCTTGCGTGAGATATGATAGTTGTTGATACCACGCTGTGTCTGTACGCCATAGAGGGCATCAGCTGGAACGTTCAGTTCACCAAGGAGGTCAGACTCTACTCTGAATTTTGTCTTGTCTGTCATAATATTATATCATTAATAGTTTAAATTCGGTTTTTCAAGGTTGGAATATCATTGTGTTTTCATTTCCGCTGCAAAGGTACGTCCTTTTCCGCAGGTTCGGTTTATAAAAAACGAACGATAATTTGTAAAATAGCAAACTGGTTGTAAAAAGCGACACCGTTTTCCAGATGTGGAAATAAGGAAAGAGATGTTAATAATCAATGTTTTTTCACCCATTGTTGCCGTATAACGGATAATAATGCGTATGTTTGCACCTAGAATATTTTAAAATAACGATTATGAACGAAGACAAACTTTACAGAATGATAGAGGAGAAGGAAGGCATGGTAGCATTGGCTTTCCCTGCTCTTATGAGAAAAGTGTACGTATGGATGGCTCTTGCCCTCGTGATAACGGGCATCACGGCATTCGGCATCGCCAACAATCCCGGTCTGGCATACACGATAGTGACCAACCGCCTGCTGTTCTGGGGACTCGTCATCGCCGAGTTTGGTCTGGTGGTCGCCATCAGCGGAGCCATAAACCGCCTGTCGATAACCACCGCCACGCTGCTGTTCATCCTGTATTCGGTGATAAACGGCGCCACTCTGTCGGTGATATTCCTGGCATACACGCTGACATCGATAGCCAACGTGTTTTTCATCACCGCCGGCACATTCGGTGTGATGGCGTTCCTGGGCTACACCACTAAGAAAGACCTGACATCGCTGGGCAGGATGATGTTCATCGGACTCATCGGCATCATCATCGCCACGATAGTAAACCTGTTCTTGGGCAGTTCGATGCTCAACATGATAGTGAGCTACGTGGGTGTAGTGATATTCGTGGGTCTCACGGCATACGACTCCCAGAAAATCAAGCACATGCTCTATGAGGCCGACTCCATGGACGAGGGTGCACAGAAACTGGCATTGCTCGGTTCGCTGACTCTCTATCTCGACTTCATCAACCTCTTCCTCATGTTGCTGAGGATATTCGGAGGAAACAAGGACTAAAGATACAGGGAAGTTCACATTATTATATAGAGAACAACAAACTCGGGAGGTAATGCCAGCACAAGGGTTGGCATTACCTTCTTTATTTCTTGGATATTCATATTCTCCATACCTGTTGGCGGAATTGATTCAGTGCATACTTAACCCGACCGATTTGGGTTAAAATTGGGCACGCTGGTTGCCCAACTGGGGCAACGTGCTTGCCCATCATGGGCACGGTGCTTGCCCCAGTTGGGCAGATTTGCTGTCAGACGTCTGCCCAATAAGTTAATGTTGCAACACCCATATTCCTGTTTTCAGGATTCTGCCAACGCATCCAATTCCCGTCGTCTGAATTCCTTACATCTGACAATTCCTTTCGCCAGCAAAAACCATCCAGACAATTGGCTGACAATTGCCTGACAGCCAACGGTCTGATTGCCAGTATATTACGACAAAAAACCAGACAATCTGACAGTTTTTCAGAAATTCTCGTTTTTGCTAAGAATCAGCGATATGGGCAACTTTTGCTCATATCGACCAACTTAAATTAATTCCGCCAACGGGTTATTACTATATTTTTTCAGACTTCCATGATACTTCTTATTCTCCATTGATCATAGTTGTATTGATTATCTTTTATTGCTGTCTGGGCAAACTTTTGCGAGCTAAATAATGGCAGATATACTTCTCAGGTTGGCATTGTTTCAACCAACATCCCAATCATTGGCAAGGATAATAAAAACGTCAGGAAATGGGCAGCACGCTTGCCCATGTTGGGCAAGCACCGTACCCACTTGGGGCAAGCACCTCGCCCCAAGTGGGCAACTTTCGCACCCCAGACAATGCCCAAAGTTTCCATGAAAGTAAACGTTCGTAAAGGAGATGCAAAAAGCGCCATCAGAAGCAACCCGGCTTTTCAAAACAAGTGTCATAATGATATTTATACAAGAAAAACACTCAAATATTTAGACTATATACACAACAATCAATAATTCACGTATAAATACTTGCATTTTTAAGTAAATATACATAAATTTGCAACGTATCACCAAACTATACGATTATGAGAGTAAAGAACAGCAGAATGGAAGTCTTGAAGATGCTAATCTCAAGCAAAGACCTGGGCAGTCAGGAGGAAGTGCTCAAGGCTCTCAAAAGCGAGGGCTACACCATCACGCAGGCCACTCTGAGCCGCGACCTCAAACAGCTGAAGGTGGCAAAGGCAGCGAGCATGAACGGCAAATACGTGTATGTCCTGCCCAACGAAACGATGTATAAGAGAGTGCCGAGCCAGCAGACGGCAAGAGAGATGATGCAGTCGTCGGGATTCAGGTCGATAAACTTCTCGGGCAACATGGCTGTGATAAAGACCCGTCCCGGATATGCGAGCAGCATAGCATACAACATCGACAACAGCAACATACCCCACATCCTGGGCACGATAGCCGGCGACGACACGATATTCATCGTGAAGGGCGTGGGAGTGTCAAACGACGAAGTGATAGAGGGACTGCGCCACGTATTGCCGAATATTGAATATTAGTCACTAAATTAAAATCATACAACAGGAGGAATCATGAAAATATCAATAATAGGAGCAGGAGCGATGGGAGGAGCCATCGCCGAAGGACTGCTCAGATGTGACGACCTGAGAGCCGACGACATCACCGTGTGTGACCACAACCAGCCTGTGATGGACCACTTCGCGCAAAAGGGAACGAGCGTGACATCCGACAACCAGCTGGCGGCAGAAGGCAGCGACATCGTGATGGTGGTGGTGAAGCCATGGTGCGTGGAACAGACACTGAAAGGCATCAAGCCCGTTATCGACTACAAGAGCCAGCTGCTCGTGGTGGTGGCGGCAGGAATACCGTCTGAAAAGATAAACGAATGGATGGAGAAAGACGGGGAGAAACCGTCGCTCTTCCTCGTGATGCCAAACATCGCCATCGCCGAAAAGGCTTCCATGACATACATCTCTGCCTGCGGAGCATCGGCAAAGGAGAAACAGACGGTGACGGAACTCTTCGACAAACTGGGAGAGACGATAGTGCTGGAAGAGAGATTGTTCCCGGCGGCAACGGCAATGTCGTGCTCCATTGGATACGCCATGCGGTATGTCAGGGCAAACGTGGAGGGTGCCGTGGAAATCGGCTTCAAGGCGAAAGACGCACAGAAAATCGTGCTGCAGACGATAAAAGGTGCCGTGGAACTGCTACAGGCATCCGGAGAACACCCCGAAGCCGCCATCGACAAGGTGACGACTCCCGGCGGACTGACCATCCGCGGACTCAACGAGATGGAGCACGCCGGATTCTCAAGCGCCGTGATAAGAGGACTCAAAGCCGGAAAGATATAACTAAGTCATTAACCCAAATAAAAAAACGGATATTATGAAACTACAACTATCGCTGACCACGGCTCTCATGCTGACTACCGCCGTGGCAATGGCAAACTGCGGAAACCAGAAAGTACAGAACAACCAAGCCGCCACTCCCGATGCCATACAGCAGGAGGCGAACGACACACTGGAAGACCAGCCGATGGCTCCCGACTTCGAACTGACCGACATCAACGGCAAACAGTTCAAGCTGTCGAGTCTGAGAGGCAAGATCGTGGTGATCGACTTCTGGGGCAGCTGGTGCGGATGGTGTGTGAAGGGCATGCCGGAGATGAAGAAATACTACGAGAAATACAAGGGCAAGATGGAAATCGTCGGCGTTGACTGTGGCGACACCAAGGAACAGTGGAAAGCTGCCGTCAGCAATCTCGCACTGCCCTGGATTCACGTATATAACCCCAAAGGTGCCGGCGACATCACACAGGAATACGGAATACAGGGCTTCCCCACGAAATTCATCGTAGGCAAAGACGGAAAACTGATAACATTCGTCATCGGCGAAGACCCAGCCTTCTACACCACGCTCGACGAAGTGATGGAAAAGGAATAGATCTCACCGTAGGACTTCGGCGTGACGTTGGGCGTGAATGCTGCCACCCAAGACTGTAAGAAAGACGGAATGATGTATTCCAT
>NZ_FR892599.1:0-6107 GCF_000436015.1 Prevotella sp. CAG:592
GCGAAGCCATGAACCTGCACTTCTGGCCCCGCATGCGAATCAAGCATCCTACACATGTAAAGGGACAGCTCTATATCCCGATGATCAACCTTGCCATGTATATCGGTGTGGTCATCATCATCCTGCTGTTTCGCGACTCCTCACACATGGAGGCAGCCTACGGACTCGCCATCACCATCACCATGCTGATGACCACCCTGCTTCTCGGTTTCTACCTGCACAGCAAGGGTGTGTCGCGAGTCCTCACGATATTGTTTATGGGCGCATACTGCACCATCGAGGCAATCTTCCTGGCAGCCAACCTGTCGAAGTTTCTCGCAGGAGGATGGTGTACGATGCTTATTGGCGGAATCCTGTTTCTGATGATGTATGTATGGGTTAGAGCCATGAAGATACGCCACCATTATATCAGAACAAAACCTCTGGATGACTACTATCAGATTATATCCGACATCAAGGCAGACGTGAGCATCCCGAAGTACGCCTCCAACCTTGTCTATATAAACCATGCCAACAAGGAAGGCACCGTAGACAACAAACTGCTCTACTCCATCATCAACAAGCAGCCTAAACGTGCTGACCACTACTGGCTTATCAACATGGAGTTTGCCGATACGCCAGACACGTTGGAGTACAGATTTGATACCCTGGTACCCGACACCCTCTACAGCATTACGATGCGCATTGGTTTCCGCATAGAGCCCCGGGTGAGTCTCTACTTGAGGCAAGTGGTGGAAGACCTTGTGGCTGACGGAAAAGTTGATCTGACCAGCTCCTATCCGTCGCTCCGCAAAAACGGTATTCCTGGCGATTTCCGATTCATCATCATCCACCGAGTATATTATCCGGAGAGTTCCGTCAACCGCCAGCAGAACCTGCTAATGAGTATGTATGCACTCATCAGCAAGATAGGCATCGACGAACCAAAGGCATTGGGCCTCGACACTTCTATGGTGGTGGTAGAACGTGTACCGCTCATCATCAGCCAACGCAACGGAAGCATAAGACGCATCACGCAAATCGTGGAAGAAGAGTAAGTCCTGTCGCAAGATAATATTTTTTCAAGTGATATATAGATACTGAAACGTTACGTAGGCAAAGGCGCATCACAAGGATGGCTCGAAGGCTTGCCGAAGGCGGTGCCTGACAAGATGGGGATCTTACTCCGTGGGGCCGGTGTATTGGCCGATGAAGAAGATGGTGTTGGTAGCGCGCTCGGTAATCATGTAGATGAACGGGCGGTTGGCATGGAACACCACATGGCGCGGCTCATCGGGTTGATACATCGACATCATCATGGTGGCGGCGGTGACTGCGGCGGCCTTGGTTCCATTCTCACTCACCTCTATCTTAGCCTTTTGCAGCATGGTCGACACATACATGGGGGCGTCGGTCATATTACCGAAATTAGCCTGACCTGCTTGGAAGATCGACGGGGCGCCAAGGGCTGAGATGGGCTGGTTGAGCGGGGTCTCGGTGGTGGTGGAGAAGCGGGGCAGCTTCAGATCGACCAAACACTCGGTCATGTTGGCCTGCAGCTCGGCAAACTTCTTGGCGTTGAGCTGCTGCGCCACATCATTGGTCGACTTGCCCTCAGCGGGCAGGATTATGGTCATCGAGTAGGTGCCATTGCCGTAAGGAAGGGTCACGGCGGCGTAATCCTTATTGTCGGCATACATGAACTTATGCTCCTGCTGCATCATGTCGACCTTCTTGATGTCGCGGGTGAAACCGCGGAACTCCTCCGTCTTGGTCTGGCTCTTGTCGAACTTGGAAGCCCAAGTGCCGTTGAAGTAGATGGCGTTCATCAGCACTGCGGTGGCATTGGCGTCGAGCTGATCAACGATCTTGGGAATCATGCCGTCGGTTTGCTTGGCACACCATCCGTTGATCTTGCTCAGGGTCTTGGGCGACGTGAAATCCATGCTCTCCACCTGTGCCTCGAAGAGGGCCTTCATGGCGGTGGCATACTCATTCTTGAAGGTCACCTGCTTGTTCACGGCAATGCAGTTGGCTATGTTGATCTGGGTACGACGGTCGAGAGCCGACGCATGATTGATAATCGACTTATAGGCGTCGTTGAGCGTCTGCAACGATGTGCCGTCCTGCCCCAATGCCTTCATGATCTCGGTCTGCGTGGCGCCTTCAGCACCATTGGCCAGCATGCCCATGAGGTAGGCCACGCTGATGGGCGAGAGAACCTTCGAGTCCATACCCTCCTGGGTGCGGAAAAGGTTGAAGGCAAAGTCGTTGGTCTGGGCCACAGCCTTCTGCTCAGCGTCGCTCAGAACGAGGTATTGCTCATCGAGGTTGCTCTCGATCTTGGTTGCATTCATACTGTTATCCGTATTCTGATGGTTCTTCTGCGTGGCGCACGAGCCAAGCGTGGTAGCGGCCAGGGCTGCCATAACGGCTGCATGACCTATGTGTACGATATTTTTTTTCATTTTACAACTAACTTTGTTTTGTTTACAATCCATACTTTTCAGCTTTTTTATTTACATAAATACGCAAAAGGGTGGATTATTGCATGGGCTGACTAAATACTTTTGCAAAAACAGGGCAAAAGCGTTGTTTTTTAGGGGGGAAGGAAAAAGACTTTGACTCACAATCCTGCAACTTGATTTCCTGCATGAAAGAGATAAACTCATAGGTCTTGTTATTGTTTATGGCTTGCTGCTCAAACAACTCGTAGTCGAGCACCTTTCTTCGCTTCAAGAACAAGGTCATCCAAGCGTCATAGTGGATGTTTCCCAACAAGAAGATAGCAAATACCAACTTATTGTAGAAGAAGATATGTCAGTATTATTTGTTTCATCTCGATTTGTGGCATAACAAATAATACTGTATCTTTGCATAAGGATGAATAAGAAAAAATCACAACTCTCAATCTTTTCATTTATGCAAGACACGAATATCCATACCGGCGTTTACGAACAGATTATCAACCGCCTCTTCAAACAGAAATTGAACGAGGTGGACACCGGGCGATTCTATATAGGCAAGAAGCTGATTTCGAAGGATGATGCTGTGAATATTCTCAGCAAGTATCTGCAGCACCTTATCGAGGGGACGTTTTCTGGTACACCCGACGATCAGGATGCCGACAAATATACTGATTTTATTAATTCCGTTATCAAGACATTAGGCAAGGAATTCAACGTGGAGGACACGGAGCTCGAACTTATTGACGCTCAGAAAAGCATCCTGACAGCTGTTGTAGACCGCACAAACTGCGAATATCCAGACATAGAGCAACACCTGAAAGCCATCACCCCTATAACCTCCCTCAGCCGAAGCGCCTTGTTCTTCGGAGGCAGAGGTCCAGCCGACATGGAGAGCGAGCTTAACCGCGAGATTCTCTGTGCCGACGAGATATGGTGGGTGGTGTCGTTTATCAAGACAAGCGGACTTAATCTGCTCTGGAACAGCTTGCGTAAGTTCACAGGCGAGGGTAAGAAACTGCGCGTCATCACAACCACCTATACAGGTGCTACGGATTACGACGCCATTGCACGATTGGCTTCCTTGCCTAACACGGAGATTAAGATTTCGTATGACGGAACGCAAGACCGCCTGCATGCCAAATCCTATATTTTCCTTCGCAACTCCGGTTTCCACACGGCTTATATCGGTTCAAGCAATCTCTCGCTTTACGCCTTGAAGGATGGCAAGGAATGGAATTTCAAGGCCACTCAGTTTGAGCTGCCACAGGTTATCTACGAGGTGCGCAATTCGTTTGAGGCATATTGGTGCGACTCTACATTCGAGAACTTCATTCCCGGCGTTAGCGACGAACGGTTGAAGAAGGCATTGGGAGCCGATTGGGAAACGCCTTTGCTTGATTTCTCGGCTCTCGACCTCATGCGTGCCAAAGACTATCAGCAGGAGATATTGGAGAAGCTGGATGTGGAGCGAAATGTGCACGGCCATTTCCGCAACCTTGTGGTAGCAGCCACGGGCACGGGAAAGACCGTTATTGCCGCTTTCGACTTCAAACGCTACCGCGAGGCTCATCCCGACTGCCGTTTTCTCTTCATAGCCCACCGTCAGGAAATCCTTCGCCAGGCCATGCTCACCTTCCGCATAGTGCTCGAAGACCCTAACTTCGGTAGCGTATGGGACGGTAACAACGAGCCATCAAGCTATCAGCATGTCTTTGCAAGCAAGGACACATTGCGCAACCGACTGGACAGTCTGCAGCTTACTGAGGACTTCTACGACTATATGGTTGTGGACGAGGTTCATCACATCGTGGCTCCAACCTACGTCAAACTGATTACTTACTTCAAGCCCCACATTCTGCTTGGTCTTACAGCAACGCCCGAACGTACAAACGAACAGGAGGATATCACGGTTTTCTTCGACGGACATATCTCTGCCGAAATACGTCTTCCTGCTGCCTTGAACGCCGGATTGCTTGCTCCGTTCCATTATTATGGCATCCCTGACAACGTGGATCTGACGGAAGTAAGATGGAGCGGCCACGGCTACGACATCTCCGAGCTGTCGCGTGTCTACACCCGGAACGATTTCCGTACAGGTCTCATCCTGAAGAAGATGCAGGAGTATATTGGAAACAGCCGACTCAACAAGGTCCGTGCGCTTTGCTTCTGTGTAGACAAGGAGCACGCACGATTCATGAACGCCAAGTTCACGCTTGCCGGACTGCATACGGATGTGCTTACGAGTGACGACGACAACCACCATCGGGCCCTCGTCAAGAAGCAGCTTCAGGCTGGAACAATCAACTATCTCTTCGTCGTAGACCTTTTCAACGAGGGTGTGGACATTCCTGAGGTCGACACCATTCTGTTCCTTCGTCCTACCGAAAGTGCCACGGTCTTCCTCCAGCAGTTTGGCCGAGGACTCCGTCTGCACAAGGGCAAGGACCATCTTACTGTACTCGACTTTGTAGGTCATTCGCGTGCCGAGTTCAGTTATAAGGACCGCTTTGAGGCTCTCATAGGCCGCCATTCGCGCAACATCAGGGAAGAGATTGAGGGAGGCTTCACCAATGCCCCCTTCGGTTGCAAGATAGTATTGGAAGAAAAGGCAAAAGAGGAAATCCTTGCCAACATCGACGGCTATCTGCGCAGCCTCAACCGAAGCAGAATCGTCAAGGAGATAGCCACCTACCACAAAGTATGCAACGGCTCGTTCTCACTTAAGGGTTTCTTGGCTTACAGCCACATTCCTTTCCACAAGATATACGGCAGCCTTACGTGGGGCGAGATGTGCCAGATGGCTGGCGTCCAGAGTAAGGTATCGGTACACTCTGCACAAATAAAGTTTGCCGTCACAAAGAAATGGCTCGCTACCGACTCGTTCTCTTACTTCACCCAACTGCTACGGTTCGTGGAGAGCGGTTTCCGTTGCGACACCCGTTCTTTCTCCGAACAGCAGAAGCGTTGTGCCGTGATGCTTTATTACGACCTTTACGACAAGGCGGGCACTTACGCCAGCATCGAGGAGATGTTCCGCGATTTAGCCTCCGACCAACTGTTCATACAGGAGTTGCGTGAGGTTGTGGATTATCTGCGAGACAGATGTTCGGCACCAGAGAAAGCCGACAATTCGGTCTACAAGGAATGGAATCCGCTTCGTCTGCATGGCGTCTACTCCAAAGCACAGATACAGGCTGCACTCGGACTTTCCACCATAGAGCGCAAATCTCCGTCGCGCGAAGGCGTCGAGCGTTTGAAGGACATCAAGCTTGAGGCGATGTACGTAGACATCATAAAGAAACGCGAGGAGGGTTCGATGACTGCATATAAGGACTACGCCCAGAACCGTGAATTCTTCCATTGGGAGACGCAAAACCGAGTGCGCGAGGGCAGTCGTGAGGCAGAGGCTTATCGTAATGGCGAGAACAACATGCTCCTCTTCGTGCGTCAGCAAGTGGAGCATCCCGACTACGGTTGCCGTATGGGGTTCACCTATCTCGGACAGGTCACGATGAAGAGCATAGAGGGCTCAAAGCCGATGCAGATAGTGTGGCATCTGAACACGCCAATGTCGGAAGCCACCTACGCCTTTGCAAGTCAATATAAAGCTATCGGATAATTATGAACACAGGAGAAAGAAAACATATAGAAGTGGTTGCC
>NZ_FR892599.1:6124-40629 GCF_000436015.1 Prevotella sp. CAG:592
TGTTAGCCGCCGTTATCTGCGACGGCAACCGCATATTTGCCACACAAAGAGGATATGGCGAATGGAAGGACTGGTGGGAGTTTCCGGGCGGAAAGATGGAGCCTGGCGAAACGCCCGAAGCTGCCCTGCAAAGAGAGATACGAGAGGAGCTGGCAACGGATATCTCCGTGGAAAGCCTCCTCACCACAGTCTGCTACGACTACCCCAACTTCAACCTAACCATGCATTGCTACCTCTGCAAGGTCAAGAGCGGCAACCTCACTCTCCTCGAACACGAGGCAGCCAAGTGGCTCACGCGCGACGAGCTGGGATGTGTGAAGTGGCTGCCAGCAGATGAGGAAGTGGTGATAAAGATAAAGGGCTGATTTGGAAGCGTGCAGACAGAGCACGACATCTCGGTATATCTATCCGGCTGCTACGGCGATTTCGACTCTTTTGAATTTATGCCGCCAGATAATACCGATATAAAACATGACAAAACCAGCCTTTATTTTTGTGTTCCAATAAAAAGCAGTATCTTTGGAATTCAAATGAAATCAAGACAATAATGGTATTTTATTTTTCAGGTACAGGCAACAGCAAGCATGTGGCGCAACGGCTGGCACAGGCAACCGGCGAAAGCTGCATTTCGATAACAGACTGCATGAGCAAGGACGAATGTTCGTTTTCCTTAAGCGAGGATGAACGTGTGGGATTTGTCACCCCCGTGTATTTCTGGGGGCTGCCCGACATCGTCGTGAGGTTTGTCAACAAACTGACTCTCACGGGGCTCCATCACAACTTCATCTATCATGTGCTCACATTCGGCACCACTACCGGGCAGGCTCATTATATGATGCAGGAATTGCTCAAGAAGAAGGGGCTGCGGCTGGATGCGAAGTATAATGTGAGAATGGTGGATGTATGGACTCCGATATTCGATGTGTCGGACCACGAGAAATGCCTGCGAAAAACGGAAGAAGCCGAAAAGAGCATTGCCAAGACCACGGCAAGGGCTGCAGCACGCAAGGCTGGCAACTTTGATTGTCTGCGTTTTCCGCATTGGCTTGCCCATTGGTATTATCTCACTTACGAGAACCAGCGCAAGACGAAGAATTTCCATGTGATGAACGACAGATGTGTAGGTTGCGGGAAATGCGTCAGCCAATGTCCGGAACAAGCCATAGAATGCAAGGACGGCTATCCTGTATGGACGAAAGAGAAATGCACGCTGTGTCTCAGATGCCTGCACCACTGCCCCCGTTTTGCCATACAATATGGCAGACACACCATGAAGCATGGGCAGTTCGTGCATCCCGGAGAAAGGGGGCAGGATGCTTGAAAGGAAAAAGGATGAATATCAGGTTGGGGCAACAGGCTTTTCGAGGTAATCGATATTGACTGACAAGTTTTCAAACTATACAGTCTGAAGAGAAGCCTTTCTCAATCGTAGAACTTCAAGAAGGTCTACCCGTTGGCGGAATTCATTTAGTGCACACTTAATCTTAATGACCGATTCTGGTAAAACATACCCATCCCTTGCCACCGCACCGAAGGCAGCGACCATTCCCTGACAGGCTATGCGGGAGGATTGGAGGCAAAGAGAGGTTACATATACAAAAAAATCCGATTAAGCGAGAGGAGAGAGAAATTTGCTTGCATAAAATTGTTGCAGTATCAATATAAAAATCGTAATTTTGCATTACAGAGAGAAAAACAACGAACTCAAACAGAAAGGTTTCTGATTATATCATAATTATAAGGCAACATGCAGATATTATTAGCAAACGCCAAGATAATGTTCGACAAGACGGACAGGAAGCCGGTCTCCACCCCACTCTTCCAGACCGTAGCCGACACTCTGGCTGCGGAGATGGCAAGGATGGGCGTAGAGGATTTGGCCCGGCAGCTGGATTGCAGCCGGAAGATAGCGGCAGAGAACTGGAGACGCTATCAAGACTTTATGGCAGCCGAGAAGATGCCTGCCCTGCTTGCCTACAATGGTCAGGCATACAAGCATCTGTGTGCCTGTACATTGAGCGACGAGGCTTTGGAGTATGCCCAGAAGCATCTTTGGATAACGTGTTTTCTCTATGGTCTGCTGCGCCCTATGGACGGCATAGTGCCCTATCGCATGGAACATTGTGTAACGCTCGAAGCCACAAACGACAAGCCCATCAATCAGTTCTGGAAAGACCGACTGACAGATGTGCTAATAGACAGCGTGAAGGCTGACGACGGCATCCTCCTGCATCTCTCCACCGAAGAATACGAGCATCTGTTCGACTGGAAGAGAGTCTGCAAGGAAGTGACGGTCGTTCACCCCCTCTTCTATGTACGGCAGAAAGACGGCAGGCTGAAGATGCAGGCAGTATGGGCCAAGTCGTGCCGTGGAGCGATGCTACGCTTCATTCTGAACAACAGCATCGTCACTCCCGAAGAACTCTCCGCTTTCAGCTACGAAGGCTTTGAATACGCTCCGCAATCAGGCGACGCAAACAATCCGCATTTCGTAAGAGAAAATATCCGGTAAAGAAGATTATGGCAGAACACCCTGTACTGCATAACGATGAATATAGTTGTTTCTACGGTATCAGACCTTCAGGCATAATCTGCGTCTAATTCATAGATGATTAAACACTCATCACAACTTGGGTATTAATTTATTATCTAATTTTTTTGCTTATGAAAAGAATGATAAGAGTATTGATGATCGCCATTTGTTGTATGATGTCATGCAACATGGCGGCGAATGCAGGCAACGGAAAGCCTATCTCTGTAAATGCACTTCCAGCCAAGGCCCAGACCTTGCTCAATAATCATTTCAATGGTCAGAAGGTGATGCTTGCAACGATTGAATCGGGAGTTGTCAGCAGAAACTATGACGTTGTTCTGAAGAATGGCACGAAGCTGGAGTTCGACAAGAGGGGCAATCTCACTGAGATTGACTGCAAGCAAGGCATTGTGCCCGATCAGCTGATTCCGCAAGCCATAAATAACTACCTGAAGGAGAATTATGAAGGACAATCAGTGAGAAAGATTGAAATAAACAGGAAGGAATACGAAGTGGAACTGACGAACGGACTGGACCTGACCTTCAACAAGCACTTCCAACTGATAGATATTGAATGATAAGCATGGGAGAAGTAAGGATATGCATCCAGTATTACGACTCGCCATGCGGCCGACTGGTCTTGGCTTCTTTCGCTGACAGACTATGTCTTTGCGATTGGAGCAACAACCCTTTTGCAGAGCGCAACATGCTCAGACTTACAAGGAACATGAAGACTTCTTTCAAGACTGAGACAACCTCTGTCTTGGAAGAGACCAAAAGACAACTCGACGAATACTTTGCCGGCAAGCGCAAGGCTTTCGACATACAGTTACGCCTGGCGGGTACTGATTTTCAGCATGAAGTGTGGAACGCTTTGCTCGACATTCCGTACGGAGCGACAAAGAGTTATAAGGATATAGCCCAATGCATCGGCAAGCCCAAAGCCGTGAGAGCCGTAGCAGGAGCCATAGGCGCAAACAGCATCAGCATCCTAATCCCTTGCCACCGCGTAATAGGCAGCGACCATTCACTGACAGGCTATGCGGGAGGATTGGAGGCAAAGAGAATGTTGCTCGGAATAGAGACGCAAATATAAATAATTATGTTACCTTTGCGAATACAAAAAAAAAACAGATACTCTGGCTGCGGAAATGGCGAGGAGGGACGTGGAGAATTATTCTGAACTGTTTGCAGTCTTTTGCCTGTCACAAGGCGTCTTATAGCTTTAGCTCACTTATGGCCCGCATATTCATAGCTATACGTTTCAACGACGAGTTCAAGAAAGCACTCGTAAGTATACAGGATGCCCTGAAAGCAAGAGGCGTCAGCGGAAACTATTGCCCTTATGGCAACCTCCATATGACTCTTGTCTTCATAGGCGAACGATATGACCTGCAGAAAATCGGAAAGGCTTTGAGCGAAGTGGAATTCAAACCTTTCACCCTGACATTGGACAGACTTGGATCATTCCCCACGAAAGCCGGAGTCATCTGGTGTGGCACGAAAGAGAACGAACCTGCCACGACTATAGCCAACCTGCTGCGCGAACGCCTCACCGCACATGGAGTTTCTTTCAGCACCAAGGCTTTCTATCCCCACATATCCCTGGTGCGACACCCGTCACAAATCGTTACAGACATCGACGTGCCGGCGGCAAGCATCAAGATAGAACGAGTTTTCGTGATGAAATCCGAACGTATCGATGGAGAACTGGTATATTCTGAGATGACGGCAACAGAATGACGCCTGCACCTGTAATCCTTGCATCATATAAACCCATAATACCACCTATGTTTCCGCCGTTCTGCGTGGGAATATGAATATTTTTGCCTACTTTTGCAGCGTTTTTCATTATAAGTACAAGAAAGAGACATGATTACAGTTGATGGACTGACCGTCGAGTTCGGCGGCACCACCCTATTCAAAGACATCTCCTTCCAGATAAACGAGAAGGACCGTATAGCCCTGATGGGAAAAAATGGAGCAGGCAAGAGCACGCTGCTCAAGATTATCGCTGGTGTCAGGACTGCCACACGAGGCAGCGTTTCGGCACCGAAGGACTGCGTCATCGCCTATCTGCCTCAGCACTTGATGACAGAAGACGGTCGCACAGTGTTCGACGAGACCTGCCAGGCTTTCGCCCATCTGCACGAGATACAGACTGAAATAGACCGCATCAACAACGAACTTACCACACGCACCGACTACGAGAGCGACGAATATATGCAGCTCATAGAAAAAGTGTCGGCGCTCTCTGAGAAATTCTACGCCATAGACATGTCTCACTTCGAAGAGGACGTGGAGAAGACACTGCTCGGACTTGGTTTTGAGCGCTCTGACTTCAACCGCCCGACGAGCGAATTCTCCGGAGGATGGCGTATGCGTATCGAACTTGCCAAGCTGCTGCTCAAGTCGCCCGACGTGCTGCTGCTCGACGAGCCTACCAACCATCTCGACATAGAATCCATAGGATGGCTCGAAGACTTCATCATCAACAGTTCCAAAGCCGTGGTCGTGATAAGCCACGACCGCAAATTCGTTGACAATATCACCACACGAACCATAGAGGTGACCATGGGGCGCATCTACGACTACAAAGCCACCTACAGCCACTATCTGGAACTGCGCAAGGAGCGCCGCGAACAACAGATGAAGAAATACGAAGAGCAGCAGAAGATGATTGCAGAGACGAAAGATTTCATCGAGCGTTTCAAAGGCACATACTCAAAGACTTTCCAGGTGCAGAGCCGCGTGAAGATGCTCGAGAAGCTGGAACTCATCGAAGTGGACGAGGAAGACACGAGCCACCTGCGCCTCAAGTTCCCGCCAAGCCCGCGCAGCGGTTCCTATCCCGTACAGATGAGCGATGTGGCAATGTCGTTCGACGGCAAGAAGATTTTCAGCGGCGTAAATCTCACAGTGGAACGCGGCGACAAGATTGCCTTCGTGGGACGCAACGGCGAGGGTAAGTCAACGCTCGTGAAATGCATCATGGGACAGTTGCAGAACGAAGGTAAACTGGAGCTCGGCCACAACGTGCAGATAGGCTACTTCGCCCAGAACCAGGCATCGCTGCTCGACGGCAACCTCACGGTATTCCAGACCATCGACGACGTGGCAAAAGGCGAAATACGCAACAAGATACGCGACCTGCTCGGCGCATTCATGTTCGGAGGAGAAGACTCCACAAAGAAGGTGAAAGTGCTCTCTGGCGGTGAACGCACGCGACTTGCCATCCTCAAGCTCCTGCTGGAGCCCGTAAACCTGCTCATCCTCGATGAGCCCACCAACCATCTCGACCTCAAGACCAAGGATGTGCTCAAGCAAGCCCTTCAGGACTTCGACGGCACCCTCATCGTGGTAAGCCACGACCGCGACTTCCTCGACGGCCTTGTAAGCAAAGTATACGAATTCGGTCATGGCCGCGTTCGCGAACACCTCTGCGGCATCTACGAATTCCTCGAGACAAAGAAGATGGAAAGTCTGCAGGAGCTGGAAAAGAAATAATTAGTGACATAGACAACGTGAAAGACTCTTTCCATATAATAAATCCGGAATTGACAAAGGACCTGTTTCGACAATTAGCCTTCATGGCATGGCATGGCGATCTTACAAAGAAGACAATGACGGCTATAAGGGTCCAGAAAATGTAATAGAGCATTTATGGGAATTTACCAATGGAGCTTGCAGAAAAACAAACAAAATGAAGACAGACAATCATTGAGTCAACAAATACTGCTGCTCGACAAGACTTTTGCATGCATTATTTTCTTTTCCTCCTTCTCACCCTATAGCCCGACCACAGGCACCATAGGGAGAGGATGCCCATCACGAAGATGAATACGTATGTGGCGATGCTGCCGATGAATATTCTGCCGCTATGCACCTCAAGAGCGACATTCCAGAGCGACATCGGCAGGTGGGCTAAAGCTGAGGGCTGGGGAATCACCGACGTGCCGTCGTAATAATCCGCTATGACAGGAGCGCAGAAATGCTGACTCATGCCAGCTATCGCCTTCTTGCCGAATGGCGGACCGGCTTCTGCCGGAGCCGGCTCATGAGTGAAATAGTCTGTTGCCTTGGCGTGCTGCCTGTCCCATACATACAGTCCGCTGAAGGATCCGCAATACCAGTTTCCGTCCTTATCCTTCTGCAACACGTTCAGTCCCATCACGCTCACCGGCGGAGCGGCGCTGATTTTAGTCGCCGCCCGACGCTTGATATCCAACGAATAGAAACCGTCTGACGCAGACAAGAGCCAATCGCCGCAAGCCTCATCAAAACGCACCATGCGCAGCTTGTCATTCCAGGGATTCCGACTCTTGAGCGCCGTTCCGGGGATGGCAGGAATTTTGTTCTGTACCAGAGCTATCATCACCGGCGGACGCAGACACCATCCTGTCAGCGCCACCAATATAGTGAGCACGATGGTGTATCGCCCCACCCTGTCGTGTATCTGAAACGACGCCTTCAGCAAAGCCTTGCGTTTCGGCCTCAACCAGAAGATGACTCCCGTGAGGCAAAGCACCGCCAACACTATAGCAATGGCATCCACGACAAGTCGTCCAGCCATGCCGAAGAGTTCGCCGCTATGCAGGAGCCACACCGCACGGAAAGCCGTAGCCCGTCCGTCGTAACCTTCCGGCTCACGGATTTCAATGCGGCGGAATGTGGTATAAGGCGGCAATGACGTGTAGACGAATGAGCGGCTAAGCACCACCAGCGTGTCGCCATGAGAAGCCACATCAGTCAAGCGCTCATCTTCTCCCAACGGCATCTTTATCTCATGCCACGCGCCATGTACGCCATAACGATAGAGGGCGAAAGGAGATACGGCAAAAATGGCGTTTCCGGAATCACCGGCATTATCATGGGTGTCATTCGCGTTTTTGTCTATCCTGACAACATTTCTAATCTGACGGTAGTCTGCTCCCTCTGGCAGTCCCTCGTTGAAATCTCTGACTGATGAGGCTTTTGCATCTGTAATCCATATACCTCCGCTGCCATATATCAGCAGATGGCGGCACGAGTCAGCGGTGCCTGCGGAAACAGACGGTGGGAGGTGTCCGATATCTGTGGTTCCTCTGAGCAGTCCACCGTTCCAGTCATGGTATTCATAACGGCCGGGCAGATATTTCCTGCTCACGTTCACGTTCTTGATCAGAGAACGATGATTGAGCAGGATGCCAGACACACAGAACAGCAGCACGAACAGCGTCATGCCGAGCCCTAACCATTTATGTTGTTTTCTCCAAGTGGACTTTTTCATCTTATCAGTTGACGAGTAATAAAGTAGACGACAAGTCTGCAAAATTACAATAATTTATCAATATCTATCGACATTCCCACCTGAAAAGTCACTCCGTCGGTTATCGGACTGTTGAGGTAATAATACTTCGGCTTGTATCCGAAGAGATTGTCCAATGCGGCATTCACCTTCACCGCCTTTCCGATGCGCTGCGAGAGAGAGAGTTTCCAGATGGTATAGGCAGGATAGGATACGGAGACCGTTCCCTGGCTCACATCATAATAGTCTTTGTATTCCACATTCTTCACACCCGAAAGCACACGTCCCTGCAGACCGATGTTCATGCCATAGTGTTTGGTGAACTGACGGTCGTAGTCCACTCTTACATTCAGGGCATGCTCGCGGGCTGGTATATACTGGTTGTTGATGGTGTTGCCCTTTTTGTCCTTTGCCAGCTGTTCCTTGGTGTATGCATAGGTGAAGCGCGCACCGAGTCCGTTGTTCCATCTCGCCTGTGCGCCGATTTCTCCTCCGCAAACGCTATAGTCGTCGAGATTGGAATATGGCAGATAAGGCAGCTTGTCGGTCGGCGACTTGAAATATGGTGCCGAGGTGGAAAGCTTGTTCTTCACTTTGTTGTAATACATAGACACCGTGAAATTGTAGTGTCCCTTGGTATATTCTGCCGAGAGGTTGAAGTTGTGGCTCACTTCCGACTTCAGGTTGGCGTTGCCTTCCACTATCCAGATGCCCGACATGTCGAAATTATAGTATTTCTCCTTCAGCGTCGGCGCACGGAATCCCATGCCGTATCCGGCACGTATGGCAAGATTATATAATGGCTTGTAGCAGATGTTCAGCTTCGGCGTGACGTGGGAGTCTCTGCCGTCGGAGAAATAATCATAGCGCAGTGCTGCCACAGCCTCCCATTTGTATGTGATGTGCCAGTCATATTGTGCGAACACATCAAATGAGTTCTGTTTTCTCGTCTCCCCTTCCAGATTGGTGTTATATAGATAGTCGTGCATCAGGTCTGAGCCCACGGTAAGCACGTCTCCCCTGTCGAAGGAGTGGTTGTAGAGCAGTCGCAAGGAGTTCTGCACATTGCTGTAGTCGCGGATGTCAAGACGGGTGATGCGCTGATAGTCTGACTTGTCATACTGGTCGAAGGCATAACTCGCCTGCAGGTCATCACTGTCTGAGATGTTCCAGTTCATGCGCAGTCCGCCGGAGAAGTCGCGATAGCGCTCCGGCTGGTCTGCCGACCTTACTGTCTCTCTGAAGAAATATCCGGCGCGTCCCGTGAGATTGAAATTCTTCGATGGGGCCCACACCAACTGGTCTTTTATATTCAGCGTCTTGTCGCCATATACGGTAGAGATGATACGCGTCACGGGGTCTGCCGCACTATGCACATCATAATTGTCCATACGGTTGAAGTTGGCAGTCAGCATGTTGTTCCAGTACTTGCCGTTTAGGCCGAACGACGCTCCATATCTCTGTTCGTTATGCTTGGCATAGCGGGCGTTCACGTTCAGCGTCCACGGCTGCTTGTTCTGCTTGGTGATGATGTTTATCACTCCCCCCGTGGCATTGCTGCCATAAAGGGCTGAGGCTGCTCCCTTCACTATTTCTATACGCTCCACATTGTCCATGTTGAGGCGCGTGAAGTCCACATCATCCATGGTCTCGCCAGCCAGCCTCTCTCCATCCACGAGGAAGAGCACTCCCTGTCCGCCGAAACCAGAAAAGTTGAGGTGTGTCTGCTGGTTCATGGCATACGAGAATTCCACTCCTGGCAGTTCCTGCTGCAAGAGGTCCTGCACATTTGTGGCATCGAGCTTCGCCAGGTCCTTTGAGTTGATGACTCGGGTCTGTATCGGCGTGTCTTTCAGAAACTTCGGAGTCCGTGTGCCTGTCACCACCACTTCGCCCAGATCAAACTTGCGGCTGATGGAGTCGAGATATGCCTCGTATGCCAAAGAGTCGCTCACCGACGGCATCGTCGCCGTCATGCCGCCGTTCCTCTCCATCCGGCCTTTCGTCACTACATCATCTATAATGCCAGCTGCCACTGCCGGCTGCCATGCGGCACCTGCCATCAGCATGGAGAATAATATATGCGTCTTCATTTTTCCTTTATCGAGTATTTCCTGAATAGGATATTTTATTGTGTAAGCCAGATTACCTCTGTTGTGAATCTGCTTCCATGTGATACCGGCATAAATATGGATGCCGGCATAATGTCATGATAGCGTACTAGATACTGTATCTATACCGGATACCGGAATCAATACGGATATTTGTAGTTTATGGTGAGATAACACTTCTTGCCACTGGGCGAGAGATAGTTTTCCAACTGCAACGCCGCATAGCTGCCGTTCTTTAGGCGCAGGATAAACACATGGCGGTTGAGGCTGAACGATGGTGGCATCGGAGGAATCTCCATGCTGAGCCACGACGAGAGCACCTTGTTCACCTCTATTCCCTGCGACGGCACATAGCCCTGGAGCATCTGGTCCTGACTGTTCCAAACCGCGTTTTCGCTCCATTCGTCTTCGGTAAACGTCATGTTGCGGAATGCCTCACTGCTCTCCGGCAGTTCGTCCATCGACGTATAGGTGGTCTCCAGCACAGCGCCCCCATTGGTCCTCACATTGTTGCGATGCACGGCAAAGGTCCAGCTTTCCGGGGCTGTCTGCCCGGCTGTCGGTTCGAAAAAGGAGAACGTGTTGTTCTTTATGCCCACACCGAACACATCAAACCAATACATATACTGTCCTGCTTTCTTGCCTTGGGTTGCAATGACCTTTCCGTCTTTCCCCTCATCGGCAGTCGTTGGTGTGTCCACCCTGTCGCCTGTGGCCTGCATCGGTATCGGGTAGGCTTCAAATTCGGTCTGCGCCTTCAGCAGCGCTGCCTCGTCGCCGGAGGTGGCAAGCTGGTGCAGTCGGTCGAGGTCTACATAATACCAGTCTGTCCAGCTGGTGGCATCCATCACTATCTGCCCTTTTGCCGGAACGATTTCTTCCGGTTTGTCGTAGATATCGTCAAAAATACCGTTGCAAGCCGTGAGCATCATCAGCCCCAATCCTGCAACGGTAGTTTTGAGATGATTCCTTTTATTCCAATTCATCATCTGCGATTGATTGTTTTATATATGAATCTAGTATTTTCCGCTTACGGTCATCAGACCATATCTGCCGTATTTTATTTCTTTATGAATTTCTTTCCATTCACAATCACCATACCTTTGTAGCTCTCGCCCACCAGCTGGCCGTTGAGGTTATACATTCTGCCGTCGCTCTTCTTTTCAGTCTTTGCCGAAGAGATTCCTGACGCCTCTGTATTGAAAGAGGTGACGATAGCGAAAGGCATGGCACCCATCTGGAAAGCGTTTACGATGTCTGTCACTTTGTTGCCGTCGTATTTCACGAGGATGTTGTTGTCTTTGGCGGCATTGAACGAATACTGTCCGTCCATGGTCTTGGTGCCATTGTTTTCTGCCGTGAAGTGGAACTCCAGTCCGTCGTTCTTGTAGTCGCGATAGTAGCCGCCCTTCTCCTCGTCGTAGGTCAGACCCTTCACGGTGTATGTGCCGAGGGTGAGGTTGCCCATCACAGTATTGTCGAGTGTATAAGTAGGGATTTCCACATCCACTTTCTCAGCGTCGCCGTCGATGTATTTGCGCACGTTGTATGTCACTCCGTCGTTGCCATAGATGAAGGTTCCGCCCACGTTAACCGTGATGGCGCTTGCCACTGGTTTCACATAATATGCCTTGACTTCATAGGTCAGGTCGAAGGGCATAGATCCATATTTGAACACTGCCTTCAAAGTCAGAGAATTGTCTGCCATATTATAGGAGCCAGAGATTGATGAGCCTTCGATGTTCTTCTCTTCACCGTTCACCGTAACCTTAGACGTGAAGGTCTGTTCTGCTATGCTAATCACATGATTCTCTCCCTTGCTGAAAGCCACATTCTCGATGGTGAAAGACGGAATGGCTGCCATGCCCTGCATTACGGGCAGCGTGATGTTGCCTGCACTCATGCTTGCCATTTCAAATCTGACGGTATCGCAGGCATTCCCGGTGTTCTGAGTCAGGACATTAACCGACGAGGCTCCTGCGAAAGTCATAGCACCGTGCATCTGTGCCATCATGCTACTTGCCATCAAAGTGGCTACAATGAGAGTAAAAAATTTCTTCATATAATACAATTTTGTTTCTTTAAATAATTAGTCTGTGGTAATCAAATTTCCGGCTGCAAAATTACAAGGACTTCCAAATTTGCGCAATACCTTAAAATTGGTAATTTATTTCCCGATACTCTATACAAACGATACTTTCCTAACAATAATCAGTAGTCCGGTATCCGGAATAATTACCGATTTGGTTTAACTCGTTGGCGGAATTAATTTATGTTGACAGATATGAGTAAAAGTTGTAAATATCGCTTGATTCTCAGTAAAATCATGAATTGCCAAAAAACTGTCAGACCATCTGGTTTTTCGTCGTAACATTCTAACAGTCAGGCTGTTGACTGTTCAACAATTGTCAGCCAATTGTCTGGATGGTTTGCTGATGAAAGGAATTGTCAAGTGTGAGGAATCGTCAGATGTAAGGAATCGTCAGATGAAAGGAATGCCAGCTGTGAGTAATTCAGACTGCAGGAATGGCATGCGTTGGCAGAATTCTGAAAACAGGAATATGTGTGTTACAACATTAGCTTATTGGGCAGACGTCTGACAGCAAATCTGCCCAACAGGGGTAAGCACGTTGCCCATGATGGGCAAGCACGTTGCCCCAGTTGGGCAAGCACCGTGCCCAATTTTAATTCAAATCGGTCATTAATAAGTGTGCACTAAATTAACTCCGCCAACGGGTTAGAATATAGATGCAGGCAGGCGGTTATCACACTGAAAACTTGCGGGTATACAATAAGATTTATACCTTTGCAGAATAAATCTAAACAACAAGGAAACATGACAAAGTTAGCTATTCCCACACGCGAAGGTCGTGTGGATGACCACTTCGGACATTGCGACCACTACTCCGTATTCACCATCGACGACAACAAGCAGGTGGTTTCCACCGAGCGCCTTGACTCACCGCAGGGCTGCGGATGCAAGTCGAACATCGCTTCTGTGATGCAGCAGATGGGTATCACGATGATGCTTGCCGGCAATATGGGCATGGGAGCTTTCAACAAGCTTTCTGCACATGGAATAAGCGTGATACGCGGCTGCAAAGGCGACATCAACGATGTGCTGAAAGCATATCTCGACGGCAAACTCACCGACTCGGCGGAATCTTGCGACCATCACGACTGCGGCAACCACGGGGAAGAGCATGTTTACGTGATACCGTCAAAATAATGAGGACAGTATGCCTATTGAAATCTTCTTGCTGAGCATCGGGGCGAGCTTCGTGCAGCGCACCACGGGCTTCGGCTTCGGCATCTTCATCATGACCATGCTGCCGGCAATAATGTCGTCTTACGGACAGGCGACGACTCTCTCCGGCATCCTGGCGATGACGACTTCATTCATCATCGTCTTACAGAAACACAAATACATCGTATGGAGCAGACTGCTGCCCATACTGATTACTTTCGTGGTGGTGTCGGCTGGTGCCATATTCATGCTCAAACGCATGGAATACAGCATTCTGAACATCCTGCTCGGCATCACGCTGATCGTCGTGAGCATATACTTCTCGTTTTTCAGCAAGCGCATAAAGATAAAGCCCACCAAGCCGCTGCAGGTCACGGCCGGCGGACTGAGCGGACTTATGGGCGGATTCTTCGGCATGCAGGGACCGCCGGCGGTGCTGTATTTCGTGAATTCCGAACCCGATAAGGACCATTATCTCGCCCAGACACAGGCTTACTTCTTCATAGGCAATCTGATGATGACCATGGCGAGGGCATACAACGGATTCTTCACCACATCCGTGGCAATGGGATATGTCTACGGTATCGTGGGCGTGGTGATTGGCAATATGTTGGGGGCATGGGTGTTCAGACACATCACGGGCTCGCTGCTCAAATACATCATCTATGCCTATATCGGCATCAGCGGACTGACTTTCCTGCTGGAGGCATAGCCGCCATTCACTATGGTCGTACCACGATTCCCAGCATATATATGCATTTAACGCAAAAGAACTGCTACTGAAATTTTATCTCAGCAACACGACTTGCAACTTTAGCAGCAAAACAATTATTTAACCCAAATCGGTCGTTAGGGTCTGCTTGGATTTTGGTATTTTAGAAGAGTGATTTTGTTTGGCTTTTTAATGAGCAATAGCGAGCTATCACGAATTAAGGACGAGCAAAAGACACCTTATAAAAGACAAAAGACTGCAAGCAGTATATAAAAAAATACAATAAACGCTCTAATTGCTGATTTGGGTTAAAATATTATCACGGGCTATCAATACATTTTATTATATTTGCATGTCATAATAAAAAGATAAGATTAAATCTGACAATAATATAAATCAAAATCATTATGAATATCGGAGACAGAATACCAGAGGTCCTCGGCATCGACCAGGACGGACGAGAGATTAAGGCAAGCGACTATCGCGGCAGGAAACTGGTGATATACAGCTATCCAAAGGCTAACACAAGCGGATGCACTGCAGAGGCTTGTTCGCTGCAGGCACACAAAGAGGAACTGGCAGCCGCCGGATATGAAATCATAGGAGTGAGCAAAGACAAACAGGCATTGCAGAAGAAGTTTGCCGATGCTCACGGCTTGCAGTTCCCGCTGATAGCCGACACGGAGACCACTCTGCTGCAAGAGCTGGGATGCTGGGGAGAAAAGGTGACATGCGGAAGGAAGACCATCGGCATACTGCGCACCACATATCTCGTTGACGAAAACGGAATAATCGAGAAAATCTTCACTCCAAAGGAAATCAAGACAAAGATTCATGCTGAGCAGATATTAAACGCTATAAAAGGATAAGAGCCAGAATGACAATTCACAACATAACATTCAGTCCCACAGGTGGAACACGCCGCGTGGGCGAACTGCTGTGCAAAGAACTTGGCGGGGAGTGTGTCACTACTGAACTCTGCACAAAGAAAGAGAACCTGAAACTCCCCGGTATCCACACCGACGACCTGACGGTAATTTCCATGCCCGTATATGCCGGCCGTGTGCCTGCCATGGCTGTGGAGAGACTGAAGGGCATCGAGGCTAACGGGGCACGGTGTGTCATCATTGCCGTATATGGCAACAGGGCTTACGAAGACGCTCTGGTGGAGATGCAGGATGTGGCAACTGGCATGGGATTCCGTGTGGTGGCTGCCATTGCCGCCATCGCCGAACACAGTATCTGCCGCATGTATGGCTCCGGCCGCCCCGATGCCGAAGATGCCAACGAACTGGCTTCGTTTGCCGCCGACATACTCCGCAAGATCAAGGGGGATGGAGAGTATGCACCTCTCTCCCTGCCGGGCAACCGACCATACAAGCAGGGCTGCAAGGGTCCCTACCCCACAGCAAACGACAACTGCACGGGCTGTGGAACCTGCGCAAGCGAATGTCCTGCCGGAGCTATCTCTCCCGACAATCTGAGAGGCAACGACAACGGACTCTGCATCGGCTGCATGCGATGCGTAGCTGTATGTCCGGTACAGGCAAGGGGTATCGGGGAACGCCTCAACATGCTTGTGGCGCATCTCGAACCGCTCTGCCGTGACAGAAAGAAGAATGAGCTGTTCGCATGACGGACCGCCGGTCATACAATACAAAGGATTTGAAAGGGCGTAAGTTATAACGAACCTGAATACTAATAACACCATGAACAATATAGCAAAAGGAAAAAACAACAAGAAGCAGACAAAGCAGCTGATGCTTTGGATCGGTGCACTGGTAGTCGGTGCAGCATTGGGAATGTTGGGCATAGCATGGCTCAACGGGTTGATGAACTTCATCGCTACGGTATATACCCGTCTGTTCCAGCTCCTGGCGGTGCCGACGATAGCCCTGGCGGTGATGACGACTCTCGCCTCGCTCGGCAATCAGGCCGACACGGGAAAGATTTTCAGGCATGCCATCACTTACACGTTGCTCACCACATTTGCCGCTGCCGCCGTGGGACTGGTGCTCTACAATGTCATTGCTCCCGGAAACCTGCCGGCGGCTCTGGTGCAGAGCGGTATGGCTGACGTGCCTCAGAACCTGGGCGAGACATCTTATTATGACCACATATTGGGTGTGATTCCCAACAACATAGTGAAACCGTTTGCCGACGGCAACGTGCTTTCCATCCTCATGCTGGCTGCTGCCGTGGGCATTGCATTGGCAAAGATGCCACAAAATGACAAGAAGGAGGTGGTGGTGAAGGGACTGTTCGGTCTGCAAGACCTGCTCTTCATGCTCATCCACGGTCTGATATGGGCTTTGCCACTTGGCATCGTGGCATTTGCAGCACAGCTTTCGGCACAGTTCTCGGCAGGCATCGTGATGGCATCGCTCGGAAAATACGTGGCGGTGATATTGGGTGGCAACGTGATACAGTTCTTCATCGTGCTGCCCCTGTTCCTGATGGCAAGGGGAATCAACCCCTTCCGCACCCTCGGCCGCATGATGCCGGCGGTATTGATGGCTCTATTCACCAAGAGTTCGGCTGCCACGCTGCCTGTCACCATGCAGACGGCAGAAGAGAGGATGGGAGTGTCGAGCAAGGTGTCACGCTTCGTCTTGCCTATCTGCACCACTATCAACATGAATGGCTGTGCGGCGTTCATCCTCGTCACCTCCCTGTTCCTGATGCAGAACGGCGGAATGGAGCTGCCGCTGACAACGATGATTCTCTGGCTCTTCATCTCCGTGCTGTCGGCAGTGGGCAATGCCGGAGTGCCAATGGGCTGCTATTTCCTCACCCTCTCGCTGATGTCGGGAGTGAATGCGCCAATCGGCATCATGGGTATCATCCTGCCGATATATACCATCATCGACATGATAGAGACGGCAGAGAACGTGTGGTCTGACTCTTGTGTATGTGCAATGGTGGACAAGGACATGAAGAGATAGAACAGACGAAGAGACAGAAATTATCAAGACATATAAAATCTACAATATAAAAGGATATGAAGAAATTAGGAATCGTATGCCTCCAATGGACACCTTTCCTAATCAAATGAAATATCAGAAATCATGAAACAAGACAAAGACCCTATGGCATGGGAGGTGATAGAGAGCGAATACCTCTTCAGAGAGCCTTGGCTGACGGCAAGACGCGAACATGTGAAACTGCCTACTGGCGCTGAGATACAGGATTTCTACGTTCTGGAATATCCAGAGTTCTGCAATGTCATAGCGATAACAAAAGAAGGGAAATTCCTCATGGAGCGCCAATACCGCCATGCCCAGCACCTCACAGCAATAGAGATTCCGGCAGGATGCGTGGAGAAAGGCGAAGACCCGATGGAGGCTGCCAAACGCGAACTCTATGAGGAGACGGGATATGGCGGAGGCGAATGGTCGAAGCTGATGACCATTAGTCCCAATGCCGGGGCTTGCACCAACTACAGTCATACATACCTTGCAACAGGGGTGGAAAGGCTTTCCACCCAGCATCTCGAAGAGTCGGAAGACATCAAGGTAGTGCTACTGGACGAGGACGAAGTGGTACGCATGCTCATGAACGACGAGTTTCATCAGGCTATGATGGCAGCACCGCTATGGAAATACTTCGCCACGAAAGGCAAGAGATGACACACCGTCTTCTGACCCTCTGTCTATATAACATAAACTACCAACAATAACATGAAAGCATATACATACATTGAGAAAGGAAGGTTTGCCATGACCGACAAACCGAAACCCAAGATACAGGACCCCACCGACGCCATCGTAACCGTAGTGGCACTATATGACGAGCCACAGGTGCTGCCACTACCCGACATGTATGGCAAGAACCTTACGTTCAAGACCGGCGGCGTGGACGGATGCGACTGCGAGGAAGTGCTGCAGCTCATCGAGCAAGGCAAGATAGACACCACACCTCTCATCACCCACCGCTTCCCACTGAGCAGGATAGACGAGGCATACCGCATCTTCGAAAACAAGGAGGACGGAGTGATAAAGATTGCTATCTACAACGACAATGTATAAACAACCTTTTTAAAATCAAAGAGCTATGGTCAATTTTGATTATCAGACACCCACACGCCTCATCTTCGGCAGGGGTGTAGTAAGCGAAAAACTCGCAAGCGTAATGAACCAGTATGGAAAACGTGTACTCATCACTTATGGCGGCGGCAGCATCAAACGCACCGCTCCCGGACACGACAAGAGTCTTTATGACCTGGTGAAGGATACACTGACAGACAAGCAGGTGTTCGAGCTCGGCGGCATACAGCCTAATCCCAAGTTCAACCCCAGCGTGCTTGACGGTGTGCGCATGTGTCAGGACAACGACATCGATGTGATACTCGCCGTGGGTGGAGGTTCGGTGCTCGACTGCACTAAGGCTATAGCCGGTGTTGCCGGAACGCTCAAGACTAAGGTGACGGACAATGTGGAGGAGGCATGGGACATCGTTTGCGGACGCAAGCCCACAACGGCAGCAGTGCCCATCGTAGACATCATCACTATGGCTGCTACCGGCAGTGAATATGACATGGGCGGAGTGATATCGCGCACTGAGACAAACGACAAGCTGGCATACTTCTCAAAACTCGTATTCCCGGCAGTGAGCTTCATCGACCCTACATATACCTTCACACTGCCTGTGAAACAGACGTTGGCAGGCGTTTCCGACTGCATCAACCACATCATGGAGTCGTATTTCTGTGGCGACCACATCGACATGAACGACGCTTTCATGGAGGGTGCCGTGAAGTCGCTCGTGAAGAACGTGAAGATTGTATTGGAAGATCCACAGAACTACAACGCCAGGGCTGAGATATTCTATGCCACTACTCTTGGCTGCAACGGCATCTACTGTCTCGGCAACAGTCCGAGCGGCTGGCCTATGCACGCCATGGAGCACGCTCTGTCGGCATACTACGACATCACCCACGGGGAGGGTCTTGCCATCGTGACGCCACGTTGGATGAAACATATCCTCGACCACTCTACAGGCGAACTGCACGACCAGGTGGTGGAGCGCATCGAGAAGTTCGGCAAGAACGTGTTTGGAGCTGAAAACGCAGAGGCTTCAATCAAGGCAATACATGACTTCTATCGCAACATCGGCATCCCGATGACTCTGCCTGAGGTCGGCATCGACGACAGCCGCCTTGCTGAAATGGCGAAACACGTGGCAGACAATGAAGGTCTCGACAAGGCATGGGCTCCTCTCTTGGAACAGGATATCCTCGAAATCTTCAAGGCTTGCATGAAATAGGAACAAGACAAGCCATAGGCCTCATATTTTCCCCACAGCGTGGGGAACAGTACCCCCTAATGTGGGGATTCATTCCCCACGCCAGGGGGGAATTTTCGCAAAGGAACATTCGTGGTCTTGATTTCTTCAATTGGGAAATCAAGACCACTATTCTTATAATCTTAAAAACGGTCAGCAAACCATTTAACCCAAATCGGTCATCATGGCCAGCCTGGATTGTGTTTTTTTTCAGAAGAGCGGATTTTATCCCCAAACGGCATAATGACCGTTTGGGGGGTTATGCTTTCTTGCGATACTGCGACGGTGTTATTCCTACCACCTGCTTGAAGATTCTTGTAAAATGCGACATATCGTAGAAACCGCACTTCATTCCTATCTCGCTGATCGACATGTCATCGCGGTTGTCCAGCATATCTTTGGCTTTCTGCATCTGGCGCTTGCGGAAATATGCCATCGGTGTGTCGCCCGACACAGCATTGAGCTTTCGGCGCAACTGCTGCTGACTCATACATAGGGCTATAGCCACACTGTCTACGGAAAGGTCCGTCGCCATCAATTCGTCCACAGCGGCATCCACCCTATTGAGGAACACGCGGTCGCAAGGCGGCAGCGTCTCCACGGCAGCCTGTTTGTCGTCGGCTGGCGCCTGCATATAGCGTAGGCGCAGCAAGCGGTGTTTCTCCAGCAGGTTGCCGACAGTTACGGATAGTTCTTCAGCATCAAATGGTTTATATATATACGCATCAACGCCAATCTGCAGTCCGCGCAGCTTGTCTTTCTGGGTTGTCCTCGCCGTGACGATGATGACAGGAATGTGGTTGAGCACCTCCGATTCCTTCACTCTCTGACACAGTTCGTAGCCATCCATGCGTGGCATCATGAGATCGGTGATGATGATGTCGGGCACCGTCTCCGTGGCAATGCGCAGTCCCTCCTCACCATCACGTGCCAACACGAGGCGGTATCTTGCCTTAAGCTGCATTGTCATGTATTCCGCCACATCGGCATTGTCTTCCACGATGAGCACGAGCTGACGGGTATCAGCAGAACTGCCGTCAGCCACATCACCACCATCATCATCCATATCATGACTATTCGCACCGATATCCACGAGGGCATCACTCTTGTCGCCTGCCACAGGATTATTATCCTCTCCACAACCGGAAGTTCCGTTATTGCCACCTGTTTTAGTATTTGCTCCAAGCAGAATGTCGTCAGGAATTGTTCCGAGTGACTCAAGCGGTTTCACGTCAACACCCGCCGGGGCCTTGACGGGCACGTTTACGGTGAATACCGAACCGACGTCCACCTTACTGTCGAGCGTTATGCTGCCGCCAAGGGTTTTCACTATCTGGTTCACGAGGGCCAGTCCCACTCCCGACCCGATGGCCTTCTTGTCGCTCTCTGTCTGATAGAAGGGTTCGAAGATATGCTGCTGCTCATTTTCCGGTATACCGCTACCATAGTCGGCAATGCGCAGGGTCAGCATGTCGTTCTCCACCTCAAGCGCCACAAGCACCTGTCCGCCCTCCTTGGAGAACTTTATGGCATTTGTCAGAAGGTTGCACAACACCTTCTGGGCATAGTCTGGCACGAAGTCACACATCATCTTCTTTTGCTTTGGGGCATACATCAGGGTTATCTGTCTGGAGTGTGCCATATTGAGATGACTCTCTATGATGTTTGCCATGAAGAGCACGATGTCGCCATGATGCCAGTCGGGATGTCCGATATTCGACTTCACCTTCTGTATGTCGAGCAACTGGTTGATGAGCGACAGAAGGCGCATGCCTTGTCTTGACACCATGCTTCCCACCTTTGCCATATCGCCTGCCGGCACCTTGCCTTCCTCCATCATCCGTGAATATCCGAGAATAACGGTGAGAGGGGTGCGAAACTCGTGTGTTATGTTAGTGAAGAAACTTATTCTCATCTCCTCCATCTGATGCTGCTCCATCTGCTTGCGCTTACGGCTACGAAGGGCGTAGAGCATGAAACTCATTGTCACACCACCGAGCACAAACAAAAGGACTGCAGCCATAATGCTGACCCACTTAAGCGATTTCTCCGTTTGATACTCCTCGTTCAGGGCATTCACTTCGGCACGCCTCTGCTCATGCTCATAGCGCACTCGCATGTTCTGCATGTGAACAATATTCTTCTCGCTCGTCAGACTGTCGCTGAGTTGGTCAAACGTCCGGTAGTAGTGAAGAGCGCGCCGGCAGTCGTCTTTCTTTGCATAGATGTCGTAGTACAGCTTGGCAATCTGCGCCTGGTGTTCGAGCGAATGCAGGTCGTGGGCAAGGCGGTCGGCAGTGGCGAGATAGGTCATCGCTGTGTTTTCGTCGCCGATTTTAATGTATATCTCCGCAAGAGCGAGACATGGTTCCATGGCATGCCACCTGTCTTCTGACGTTCCCATTATTTCGTATGCCTTGCGATACTCGGCTATTGCTTCTGTCCGCTTGCCTTGCTTCTCGAAGAGGCGTCCGAAGTGGGTATAGCAGAGCGATATGCCGAGGTCGGAATCGGCGAGTCTGTTCTGCTGCATCGACTGCTTGTAGCATGCCCATGCGGAGTCGAGCATGTTTCGCTTTTCGAATACCGAACCGATATTTGCGTAGTTGATGGCCTGTCCGAGGTGGCTTCCGAGTGTCTTCTCTCCCTTCAATGCAGCGCGGAACATAGAGTCTGCCGTTTCGGTGTCGCCGAGAGTAAGACTGATGTTTCCTATGCCGTTGAGGGATACCACACGGTTTTTCATTGCCGTCTTGTCGTTTCGCCGACTGAACAGGTCGCCGAGGTGCAGCGCACGATAGTGGTAGTCCACTGCCTCGTCGAGCACCCCCATTCGTCTGAAATTCGTTCCGATATTGTTCAGCGCCTGCACTGTGGCGATGGTGTCACCGAGTTTCCTTGCGAGTTCCAGTTCACGATTATGACAGGCTATGGCTTTCATGAAGCGGTTTTCATCTCGCCACAAGCGTCCCCGCTTCTGGAGTGATCTCATCTCAAGCATATAGTCGCCACTCTTTTCGGCTTCTTTCACCAGGCTGTCGAGTTGTTCTTTGTCTTTCATGCCGTTTACCACACTGTCGGCGGCATCACGCTTCATGGCGAGGACGCGTGGCGACGGTGAACTATGGCACGACATGATGAGAGTCAGGATTATGGCACACGTAACCAGGAAGGCTGCGCTGCGCACAGAGAATAATAGTCGGATTTTTCGAAATGTATTTAAGGTATAGTAGCGATCTGTCATACGCCAAAATAATGTGGTAGTGGTTGGTATTTTGCGCATTCTGCCGACATCCAGCAAACGGGAGTCTACTAATACGGCAATATGTCTATCGATGCAAATTTACTACAACTTGACAACACTGCAAAAAACTGACTGGAAAAATTTGCAGAAGGGGGAAAAACAAGTATCTTTGCATAAGATAGGCTTCACCTCAGCATAACAATCAAGCAAGCTTGTTGTCCTGCATTCGGTTTGCACTATCTTTGCATAAGATACAAAGTCTCCTCTCCTTTCATGAATAACAAAACGACATACAGCCTCAACTACCGCAACTCTGACGACTGCATCATCCGCCACACCACAACAGCCGACATACCACGGCTGAAGGAAATATTCGCCATTGCCCGCCGATTCATGGCGGAAGCCGGCAACCCCAATCAATGGACAGAAGGATATCCAAGCGAGGAACTTCTACAGGAAGACATTGACAGCGGGGACAGCTACGTTATCGTGAAAGGAGACAGAATAGTGGCTACTTTCGTACTGCGTGGCGGCGCCGACCCTACCTACGACATCATCTACGACGGCAAATGGCCCAACGACAAACCATACGCCACTATCCACCGCATCGCCAGTTCGGGCGAAGCAACGGGCATCATGCACACCGCCCTGCAGTATGCCCTCACCCTCTACGACAACATCCGCATCGATACACATCGCGACAATCTCGTGATGCAACATCTGCTTGCCGACGAGGGGTTCAGCTATTGCGGAGTTATCCACTGCTGGTCTGGCGACGAGCGGCTGGCATTCCAACTTACGAAGAAGGGATAGGAAAAAATCTTTGACGATATATTAAGCCAAACAGAATCCACTCTCCTAAAAATCCAAAATCCAAGCAAGCCCAATGACCGATTGGGGTAAAAAAAAACTATCATAGAGCAGAGGTCCCTGCGGTCTCTCCGCCCCTATTGCCTGTTCCTATATGCGAGCGGAGTCATGCCTGAGCGCTGCTTGAAGAAATTGGAGAGGGCGCTCTGGTCGCTGAAATTGAGATAGTCGGCAATCTCGCCTATCGTCATGTCTGAATGTGTGAGCAGATTGCATATTTCCTTGTATACCAATGATGTGGCATGGTCGTTGACGGTAGTGCCGCTGATTTCCTTCACCAGTCTGGAGAGATACACGGTGGAGACGTTCAGCTTGTCGGCATAGAAGCGAATCTGTCTCTCCTTGCGGAAATTACGGTATAGATGATGGAGGAAAATCTCATAAATGCCTTTTTTGTGGCCGATGTCGTGCGACACGGAACATTGTTCGTATGGCAGTTCCTCGATAATCAGATTGAGCACATTGAACATGCTTCGTATCATCTCTATCTTGTTGATATGCTGATGGCGCACGATGTCGCGTATGAAATGGAAGATATCGAGAACGCTCTTGTATTTGTCGGCGGAAAGGCGGAAGCAATATGTATGGCTTACAAACTCCTCGTCCACCAGCACGCATTCCGCATCGATGTCTGGAGAAACAGACAGGAGCGTTGCCACATCATTGACCGAGACCATAAGCATACTGCCCTCGCCGAGTTCCAGCACATCACCGTCTTTGCCGTTGATGACCATCCGGCAGCTGCCTTGCTTCACGAGAAAGATACGGCAGAAAAGCGCACGCTCCGTCACCATATCGGCAAAGTCCCCACTCTCCTGCCGAGTGACGGCAAAGTGGGCGGCGTATGCTCCGAATATATCTTTCAGATGATATCGTGAGGCAAATTCTTCCAGGTTGTATATCTTTTGGTTCATATCAGTTCCGTGTTTATATCATTGACGGCAATCTCTCTCTCGCCGAAGTCTATCATGGCGTTGAACAGGCTGACGCGGGTTGCCCTCCGCAAGTCGCCGATGGTGATGTCAGCCTCGGTGAGGACACCTTGGTCGAGCAGCGCTGCCCGTTTTGTGCCATAGAGCAATGGGCAGCGTGGCGTAATCCATCCGTTGCCGTCGTGGATGGCGATGTTGGTGAACGATGTGTCGGTCAGGAATCCGTGCTTCAGGATTATCACTTCGTCGGAATTTCCTTTCTTCTCCGCCAGCATATTGAGACGGGAGCGGTCGGTACTTTTGTATTCATAACTTATGTCGCCACCTTCCACCACCTGCAGGGTCTTCATTTCACGCATGTTGTAGGGTGCGTATTCCACTGTCTCCACTCCTTTCTCGCCATACACCACCCGTGCCTTCAATATTCCTTTGCCTGCCTTTGCGTCAATGATTTCGCAGAGGCGGGGCATGTCATGAAGGGCAAGGCCGGGAAAGAAGCGTCTGACGGTTCTTTCCATCCTTGTCTGATGATATGGCAGTGCCATGACTGTGCCATCCTTTATCTTTATTGTCTCTACGAAGTGCATTTTCATTATATTTTTATGATAGAACAGACAGCGACAGAATCATTCCTACCCCATCGGAAGGTAAATCTTCTGTATCACCTCCTCATATTCTTTCCGGCAGTCGCTCATCCAGGTTATTCCTCCGCCTGCCTTGAAATACATGCCGCTCTGGTCTTGCTCGATGAAACGTATCATGACGGCAGAATTGAGTTCTCCGTTGTCATAGATGCCCATCACTCCGGTATAGAATCCTCGTTTGTAGCCTTCCGCCTGGCTGATGATTGCCACGGTCTTGTCTTTTGGCGCTCCCGTTATCGACCCTGCCGGCAGCTGTGCCGCCAGTATGTCACCGATGTTCCGGCGATAGTCGGCAGGGAGTTGTCCGCTCACCTCCGAACTGGTCTGCAGTATGTCGCCCTTGTTTGTATGCAGCAGGTCGATATACCGGTATGTGTCCACCCTCACGTCGGTCGCCACCCTACTGAGGTCGTTTCTGATAAGGTCAACTATAGTGGCATGTTCGGCAGCCTCCTTCTCATCATCCATCAATACCCTTTCGGCATCTGGGATTGTGGCATCGAGCGTTCCCTTCATAGGATAGGAATATATCCTTCCGCCCTTTATCTTAACGAAGGTTTCGGGCGAGAAGCACACTATGCTTTTCCTTTCTCCTGTCTCCTTCCCCACCTTGAGCAGCAGTTTGTATTTGCCTCTGGCATGGAGAAAGATATCATCGGGCGTGAGACTGCATCTCACCGGCACCTTGCATGTGAGATTGGTCAGATAACTGTTGCCTGCCATCAGATTGCTCTTCACGATGGCGAAACTCTTCTCATAGTCCTCATAGCGAGGTTCGTCCACCTGCCATTCAACAGGCGTTGGGAGTGGTCTGACATCCATCTTGTCTACATTGCCCACTCCCTCAAAGTCGTAAAGGCATTCCTGCGGATTGATTTCCGACAGCTTGTGTATATATGCGCCATCTCCCTCATAGTCGATAACGAAGAGGAATGGTTCTCCCCCGGCTGCGAGGATGTTCATGCGGTCGATAATCTCTTGTCTCATATCTCGATACTACACCTTGTATTATATATGGACGTGTATCCATAAGTCTAAGCAAGGTGAAAGATTCATACTTATATACTTGTATATATAATGCAAAGGTAATAATTTTCTTTTAAAGACCGCAACCTGACGTTTCTTATCTGCATTTATCCCCAATCGGTCATTAGGGCTTGCTTGGAAGTTGACACTCCCAACTACGAGGTGTCTGCCATTTGAGTTATCTCCGGTTTGTCTGTGTAACGCCTTTGTAGCACGTTTTACCTGCTTATTAAAATGCATGTAACATCTTTGACATACAGTGACAGTACTTTTGCAGCAGAATTTAACGTTTTGAAATCAATATTCGGAATTTAATCATTAAGGTATAATATAAAGGTAACAAAGAAAATGAAAAAGAAGAAATTCGGAGTTTGCGGTAGAAACAAGATTGCCGTATTGTCAATGGCAGCTATGATGTTGCTGGGTGGTTTGAATTTGCAGGCTCAGAAGAGCAATGTTGCTTCTGTCAATGCCAATGCAGCGGTGGCGGCCGCTGGAGGTCCAGGCAACACAACGCCAGAGACAGTCCGTTCGGAATGGAAGAAGCTGAAGGGCGACATCACGCTCTATATGGCTAACGACCTCGGCAGAAACGGTTATTATGACCAAAAGCCCATTGCAGAACTGATGGGAGAGATGGGAGAGGTTTTAGGTCCGAAATGCGTGCTTGCCGTTGGCGACATTCATCATTTCAACGGTGTGGCATCTGTCAACGACCCATTGTGGATGACAAACTTCGAACAGGTTTATTCGCATCCCGAACTGATGCTCGACTGGTTTCCTGTGTTGGGCAACCATGAATACCGCGGCAACACTCAGGCGGTGCTCGACTATGGCAAGGTGAGCCGCCGCTGGATGATGCCGGCCCGCTACTACACCAAGGTGTTCAACAAGAAAGGCACCACACTTCGGGTGGTATTCCTCGACACCACACCGCTCATCGACCGCTACCAGCAGAACTCCGACGTTTATCCCGATGCCTGCAAACAGGATATGAAAGCAGAACTAGACTGGCTCGACAACACGCTGAGGAATGCCAAGGAGGACTGGGTAATCGTTGTGGGACACCATCCCATCTATGCATACACCAACAAAGCTGAAAGCGAGCGCACAGACATGCAGACTCGTGTGCTCCCGATTTTGAAGCGCTACAAGAACGTGGCTATATATGCCTGCGGACATATCCACAACTTCCAACACATCAAGATGAAAGGCGACGACATCGACTATGTGGTCAACACATCGGCATCTCTCGCCCGTCCGGTGCAGGCCGTCAAGGGCACCGTGTTCTGCAGTTCCGATGACGGTTTCTCTGTCATCTCTGCTTCGAAGAAACAACTCAGCATGTATATGATTGACAAGGAAGGCAAAGTGATTCACGAGATTCAGAAATCAAAATAACAGATGAAGAAGATTCTTTTCAGTGCGGCTCTTCTTGCCGCTGCGACTACAGCCGTCAGTGCTCATACGCTCGACGGCATAGTCAAGGATAACAAGACGGGCGAACCGCTCATCGGCACAGTGGTGCGGGTAAAGGAACTGCCCAACATAAGTACTACCACAGGTCTCGACGGTACGTTCTCTCTGCACGAACTGCCCGAAAAAGGCAAGTTCACCCTCGTCATCACCTATATGTCATACAAGACAAAGGAGATGGTGGTGGATGTTGCGAAAGACTACTCCAAAGGTTCTGAAGACGGCAAGGACGGACAGTTGACAATCGCCATGGACGAAGACTCCAGACAATTGGGCGAAGTGGTGGTCACGGGTCACCGCGAATACCGGTCAGACCGCAGTGCTGTGGAGACGGTGAAGAATGCCGGCACAGTGCTCAACGTGATGAGCCAGCAGAGCATCCAACTCTCGCCAGACGTGAATGTGGCAAGCGTGCTCCAGCGCGTGTCGGGAGTCACTATGGAGCGTGATGCCTCCGGTGAAGCTTCTTATGCCATCATGCGTGGTATGGACAAGAGATACAACTACACACTCGTGAATGGCGTGAAGATTCCGAGCCCCGACGACAAGAACCGCTATGTGCCTCTGAATATCTTCCCGTCCGATATGATGGACCGTCTTGTGGTTTCAAAGTCACTCACCGCCGATATGGAGGGTGATGCAGCAGGAGGTGTGGTAGACATGGTAATGAAGGATGCGCCTTCTCGCTTCCAGCTGCAGGCCAATGCCGCCATCGGAGCCACCGACTATTTTGGGAAAGACGGCAGAGACTATCTCACAACCGACCGTTCTGACTATACCCACAAATCGCCATACGAGGCTAACGGTGCTGACTACAAGGCTACGATGAGCGACTTCAAGAACGGTCCGGTGCGCCTGAAGAGCCACTCTACTCCTGCCCCCAACTTCGTGGGCGGACTGAGCATCGGCGACCGTTTCTGGAAAGACCGTCTCGGAGTGATGCTCGCCGGAAGCATCCAGAACACCTTCCGTGGCACTGAGCGTACATACAACTCCGTGAAGATGGCATCGGGAGAACAGGCGATGTATATCTCAAACCTACACCACCGCTATTACAGCATCCACGACCTAACCTCTGGTCTGCACGCCAAGATAGACCTGACACTGCCTGAACACAAGCTGGAATGGTATAACATGTACGTTAGGTCTAACTCTAAAGGCGTTCGCTACGACAACGGCATCAGCACAGAATATATCGCTGCCGACTCATACACACAGGACGACGAGGTGCGCTCCACATCTGCCACACAGAGCATCTTCGCCACAAACCTGAAAGGAACACATCATCTCACTAAAGACTTCACCGTGGACTGGTCAGGAATATTCTCACAGGCCAAGGAGGAAGACCCCGACAGAACATACATCACGCTGACCAATTCCGTCAGCCGAGATGCCAGTGCTGAAGGCGACGTGGTGGGCGGTTCGATATGGAACACGGACAAGAACATCACAAAGACGCTGCCGAAGAACGCCGAACGCAGATTCCAACACAACAAAGACACCGATTGGGCGGGCTACATCAATTTCTCATACGACACACATTTCGGCAACGGCGTTGACGCTCTATGGAAAGCCGGAGCGCAATATCGCCGCAAGGAGCGCAGCAACAGATACTACTCGTATATCTTCAATCCTGCCGACATCTCGCAGAAGCTCGACGGCAACGGCTATGACCAGTTTGCCAATGTCGACTGGGTGTGCAAGACTCCGTATTCTCAAGCCTCACAGCTCAACTACGACTCAAAGGAGCATATCGGCGGTACCTATGCCATGGTGACTCTGAAGAGCAGGATAGGCGAAGTGTATGCCGGTTTCCGTGCTGAGCACACCAATCAGATATACACTATGCTTCAGCATTTCCGCAATATGGGACAGGTGGGCGAACAGAGCTATTGGGACTATCTGCCATCGGCATCGCTCAAATGGACACCGACAGCGAAGATGAACGTGAGACTCTCTTACTACCGCAGCATCAACCGTCCGGGATTCTATGAAATCGTGCCTTATCAGATTCAAGGCGAGGAATATCAGGAGAAAGGTAACCCGAACCTGAAACGTGCACGCATCGACAATCTGGACCTGAGATGGGAATGGTTTCCAAGCAAGACGGAGCAGATACTCGTCGGCGTATTCTATAAATACCTGAAGAATCCTATCGAGCAGGTGTTCGTTACTTCAGACGGTAAGATCGGTGCCGGAACGGATGCCTACTATATGCCAGACAACCTCGGTAACGCCAAGAACATGGGCTTCGAGATCGACGTGATAAAATATATCCGCCACTTCGGTGTGAAGGCAAACTACACCTACACCCACTCCCGCATCACCACATCAAAGCGTGAATACCAGGAGGGCAGTGCTGAGTATAAGACAGGAGTGACACAGACCCGTCCGCTCGTGAACCAGGCCCCTCACACCGCCAACCTCTCCTTGCTCTACAAAGACACGGAGAACGGATGGAACGCACAACTCGCCGCCTCGTTTACAGGCACCAAACTCGCTCTCGTCTCGCCATTCAAGAATGCCGACCAGTGGGACAAGGCAATGTTCGGTCTGGACTTCAGCGCCGAGAAGCAGTTCAAAAACGGCATCTCGATATTCTTCAAGGCAAACAACCTACTCGACGCAAAGCGCGAGAGATATCTGAAGACCGTGAACCCGGACAATCTGGAATACGAAGGACAGAAGAAGGACAAGACCATCGTGGGAACATACAAATACGGAAGGACGTTCCTTCTCGGAGTGAGATACAAACTGTAATGCAAAGAGTGTTTAGCTTTCAGAAACCCAAATCACAAAAAAAGAAATAAAATGACAAGGTCAAAAGTAATATACAGTGCGCTGATTATGGCAGCTGCAACATTGTTCTCAACATCTTGCGAGAACGACAACATCAATCCATACGATTACGTTAACAACAACGGCAACGGCAGCAACGGGAACCAAGGCTCTGCCGATGTAATCAAGACCGCCATGGCTGAATATCCCAAGGGCTCTCTGGTATGGACCAAGGACACCACTCTGAGCGAGAGCGTAGAGATACCTGTCGGCACCTCGCTATACATCGAGCCAGGAGTCACCGTGACATGCAAGTCGGAGGTTCAGGTGCCTGTAGAAATCGTAGTGCTTGGCAATCTCTATTGTATGGGAACGGCAGAGAAGCCGGTCACTTTCACTTCCGACACCAAGAAGACTGAAGACTGGGGAGGAATAATCTGCGGATACAATTCCGAGGAGGTAGTGCTCAGCCATGTCAACATCGCCTATGCCGGAGCCACACCGACGGAATCGTCGGCATCGTTCCAGAACAAACTGTTCAAGACTACCATCGACGGCGGTGTGCCTGCCTTCCACTTCTGCAATGTGAACGGCAAGTTCGTCATTGCTGACAGTTTCTTCCACGACAACTACAACGACCAGACATACTTCACCGGCGGCAACGGCGTGATCGTAAACAACATCTTTGCCGATTCCGGCAATGCCGCCGACGGTGGCGAGGCCATCAACGTGAAAGCTGGCTGCAAGCTCGACGTTGCCAACAACGTCATCTACAATGCCTGCACCAATGCCTTCAAGCTTTCTAATGCCGGCAACAGCGAAGTGATTCCGCTCACTGAGATGACTGTCTACAACAACACCATAGTGGATTGCGGATGGCGCCGCTCCAAGAACAAGAAAGGTGGTTCGGTATGGGTGGAGAAGGCAGCAAAGCCAGTCTTCGTGAACAACCTCGTATATGATTGCCGCTACGGTCTGAAGCAGCCGAAACAAGATGGTGTAGACATTGAGCACAGCCGCCTCACTCCCAACTACTATTACGCTTCTACAGAGAAGGGCGTGGAGCAGATGGCAAAGGGAGCATCGCTCGCTATATGGTTTGACACCGACATCAAGAGCAGCGTGGCTGGTCAGCTCGACCCGCTCTTCAAGAATTTCCGTCAAAGCGACAATATGGACATCAACTGTGAAGCTGACAAATTGGAGAAAGGTGCTCCACTGGCTTTCGACAAGACATGGGATTTCAACTTTCAGCCCGGCAGTCCTGCCCTCTCTGGCGGTGTGACAGATTTCAGCCGTCTCTTCCCCGGCGGACTCCCATTCTTCGGAATGAAGAAGGTGAACTTCCTCGACAGCAACAACGACATCAACTATTATTTCACCGCTCCACTGCCAAGCTCACGATTCGGAGCATGGATGTAATTACCATACTTCCAGACGGTCTGACGATTGAAATCCACTCTTCTAAAACACTAAAATCCAAGTAAATCATAATGACCGATTGGGGATAAAGAAACAAAGTAAAGATTTGAAAATGAAAAAGACAATCACAGTTCTTGCAGCCTTGTTCCTGTCATGCTGCGGCATGCAGGCACAGGACGGCAAGTCCGCTAACCTGACATTCCAAAGACCTCGCCTCGTGGTGGGCATCGTGATAGACCAGATGCGCTGGGACTATCTCTACCGTTATCAACAGCGCTATACCGAAGGTGGATTCAAACGCCTGCTCAACCAGGGATATTCATTCGAGAACACTCGCATCCCATATATCCCGTCGGTCACGGCGATAGGCCACACCTGTATATATACCGGCAGCGTGCCAACGATACACGGCATTGCTGGCAACAACTTCTATAAAGACGGCAAGAAGGTGTATTGCACCACCGACAAGACGGTGACCCCCGTGGGAACGAAGAGCGAATCAGGACAGATGTCGCCGCGCAACCTGTGGGTAACCACAATCAGCGACGAGATGAAACTCGCCACCAACGGTCGATCTAAGGTTGTAGGCGTTTCGCTGAAAGACCGTGCCTCCATCCTTCCTGCCGGACATACCCCGGACGGGGCATTCTGGTTTGACGACGAGACGGGCAATTTCGTGACAAGCACATACTATATGGACAAGCTACCCGCATGGGTGACTCGTTTCAACCGCGAGAGGCACGCCGAGAAATATCTCTCTGAAAAATGGCAGACAATATATCCCAAAGACTCCTACATCGAAAGCACTGCCGACAACACAGAATATGAAGACGGCATCAAGGCTGGCGAAAAGGCACTGCTGCCTCTCGACCTGCCGTCGCTATACAAGAAATATGGTTATGAGATAATCCGCAAGACGCCGTTCGGCAATTCTATAACCTTCGACATGGCCCGCGCCGCTATAGAGGGTGAGCACCTTGGCGAAGACGACGATGTGGATCTGCTGGCTGTGAGCTGTTCGAGCACCGATTATATCGGTCATCAGGTGGGTCCCAACGCCGTTGAGATTGAGGATACATATCTCAGACTCGACCGCAGCATCGCAGACTTCCTCAACTATCTCGACGAGAAAGTGGGCAAAGGGAATTATCTCGTGTTCCTCACTGCCGACCATGGAGCGATGAACAACGCCCGCTTCCTTCAAGACCGTCGCATCCCGGCTGGGGCATGGAGCAACTCTGAAGTTGCCGACCGTCTCAATGCCAGACTCTCAGAGACATTCCCCGGTTGTGGCAAGATAGTAAGTGAGGTGATGAATTATCAGGTGTTCTTCGATATCGCCAGAATCCGCCAGCTGCATCTCGACTACGACCGCATCAAACAATGTGTCGTTGACGAACTGCTGACAGACTCTTCAGTGCACTATGCCTGCGATATGAACAAAGTGATGACTGCCACCATTCCCGACGACGTGAAACGGCGCATCATCAACGGTTATTGCCACGGCAGAAGCGGTGACGTGCAAATTGTGCTCAAACCTGGTTTCTATGCCCACAGCATGAAAGGCACCGACCACGGAGCATGGACTCCCTACGACACACACATCCCCCTCATCTTCATGGGATGGGGCGTAAGCCACGGCAGCACCACAGAACTCACGGAGATGACGGATATCACTCCTACTATAGCTGCCCTGCTACATGTACAGGCACCAAGCGGATGTGTAGGAAAGCCGCTTCTTCCTTAACCCCAATCGGCCATTAGCGCTGGCTCGTAACTTGATTTTTTAGAAGAGGGGATCTTGTTTGATCGGTCATTAGGATTACAGCCCTAATGACCATTTTTTTATGCGGGGCAATGTGCTCTCTTTCAAAAACTGCAACAAAGGCGTGTGCTGAGCACAATGAAGTTTCCGTTACCGTTGTTGATATACTGGAATGACGGCTGTATGGCTATCGACTTGGTGAGCTGTCGCCGCCATGTCAGTTCCAGCGAGAATTCATTGTCCTGACAGAACTGTGCATACTGTCCGGAGATGCCACACATGTTGAGACTGTCGGTATAAGCGCCTCCAGCCTCAGCATAACGGTAGCAACCGCTCTCGCGGCAGGTGTTTTCTGAATATTGTGCCATACAGGTGATGGTCTTCCCGTCTGATTTCCACACCGGCTGTTCGCCATACACCCACCAGGCGCAGCTCGTCTTGTGGACAGCCTCATCGGCTGGCGCCATCTCACTTTCATCGTCGAAGACAAACCGGCGGGTATGGAGAGTAACTCCGGCATAATACAAAGCGCCACGCCAGGAATACTCCAGCTGAGAAATGTTGAAGATGCCGTCACGCTTTGGATTGATGATAAACGGATTGTCATGGTGCTTCCATCCATTATAGCCTACACCATTATACAGGCTGTTCCTGAATGTCCATCCTCCCTTGCTTACGTCGAAATATACCGTCAGGCCTGACAGTGGATAGTTGGCTATCGGATAGCTTGCGGCGATTGTAGGGAAGATGCCGCACGAACTGTTAGTGAAGAGTGCAGTCACGTCGGAAGTGAAGAAATCCTCATTCACGTTTCTCACTCCCACGAACAGGTGTCCTGCCTTCCATTCGTGCATATACCCCAACACGGCAATGCCGGCAAACATATTGTCTGCCTCTATGTTTGAGAACCCCTGCCAGTCGTCGATGATGCCGTCGCCAGTCTTCGCCACATGCAGCGTAGCGGCTTCCAAGGAACCGCCCTTCCATAGCGGAACGCTCATTTCCAGTCGCAGCAGGTTCACCCAATTGGTACCTTTATTCATATCCCATTGCCACTCAGTGGTATAGTTGCCCCAGAAACTCTGTGCATTCGCCATACTCGTGCTGATGCAGCATAGTGCCGACAGAAGGATGTTGCGTCTCGTTGTCTTCATAATCTTAAAAAACGGTGCTCT
>NZ_FR892599.1:40656-42360 GCF_000436015.1 Prevotella sp. CAG:592
GGTGCTCTTCCGTAAGTATACTATTATTCTGTCGTTAAGAATATCTTGTTATTACGGTGCAAAATTACAAAAAAAATCCTATTTTTGATTAGAAAGGCATCATACAGGTATTAGGAATTAATTGGAATCATGCCTAAAAGATGATTGATTGCCTGTATGGCGAATCTGCAGACATAGTTTCAAGGTCAGGATGCACATTCATGATGGACGGATAAAAAAACAGGCAAAAGACGCTTTTTTTATTGTCACTATCGGGAATAATATGTATTTTCGCATCCATGATAAAGAAACTTCCCATCATACTCCTGAATTTCACAGGCATATACAATTATGAATCGTTTGCCTCAAACCGGAACATCACCCATGTTGACTGTAGCGACATCAATGGCGTGGACTGCTATTGTGATGAGCAGGCAAAGGAGGAACTGAACCGCAGACTTTCACCATTTCCTGCCAAGGCTCTGCATTTCATAGATTCCGGCGATTTCCATTATCTCACTGAATATTGGGTATCCAGACTGCAGGAACCGTTCTCGCTGATTGTCTTCGACCATCATCCCGACATGCAAGAACCGCAATGGAACGGCGTCGTGTCGTGTGGAGGATGGGTGACTGATGTGTTGGAAAAGAACCCACTTGTCAGAAATATCATTATCGTGGGGGCTTCGGATGAACTGATTTCCCAAATACCTGTTCATCTCAGAGAAAAGGTGTTGTTCTATAGTCAGGACGAAATCGACCATCATCAAGCATGGCCTTCAAAAGCCGGCAGACTGATACATGAGCCTGTTTACATCTCCATCGACAAGGACGTGCTGAGAAAGCAAGACGCCGTCACTGATTGGAGCAATGGAGACATGTCGCTATTGCAGCTTCAAGCCGTGCTCCGCATTATCTATGCCCATGAGGAGGTAATAGGCGTTGACATTACCGGCGAATGTTCTGCCACTCTCGACTATCTTTCTGAAACGAGAAACGCTGAAATCAACAACAGAGCCAATGCCGAACTGATGAAAATGATATTGGCGGAAGAACAACAGACTCATACAAATCAAAAGCGAGAATGAACAAAAACACAAACAAGTGCCGGTTCTTTGTACTGACAAAGAACCATGCCTGCAAAATTCCCCTTGGCGTGGGGAAACTGCACCATTTCTTGACTGCTTCAGCTGAAAAGTGTAACTTTTCTGTGCTATCAGACGAAAGAAAGTGAAACAATCATATCTTTTCTTGTATCTAATAATGAGTTCAAAGAAGATTGGAGGTTAGTGACAAATAAGATTCACAAGAAAACTCTTGCAACTTAAAGAAATAATAATTATTTTTGCATTAATCACTTTAAACAACAAAAATATGAATACTTCTACACTTACGACCTCAATAACAATTCCCAAAATGGATTTGTCCTTACTCAAGGATTTAGCAAAAAAATTCGGATGGACTATAAACAACACCTCACAACAGATGTCTGGACTTGAAGAGGCACTTAACGATGTCAAGACAGGAAATGTATTTCACGCCAATAGTGCAAAAGACTTGATTGAACAGTGCTTAAAATAACCTGTTCTAATTAATCTTGTCGCAACAAGTAAAAATAATCGATTTGGCTTAAAAAGAAATATTGCTGCCTGGAGTTTTCCTCCAAACAGCAATATTTCTTTTTTCAGCCCCCAAACGGTGTAATGAGCGTTTGGGGGCTGAATA
>NZ_FR892599.1:42396-42547 GCF_000436015.1 Prevotella sp. CAG:592
ATATACCATTTACTTTAAAAGCCTTTCATTTTGTGCAAATATTTTTCAAATGCATTCGCATTTTGCCACAAAATACATCATTTAAGCAAGTCAACATAGCAAAAGAGAGGTTGTTTTTAGCTACAAATCGCTTTCTATGTTAATATCCAAA
>NZ_FR892600.1:0-3914 GCF_000436015.1 Prevotella sp. CAG:592
ACGGCCTAATGACCGTTTTGGGTTAAAGGCAAAAGAGAGGAATCACCATCGCCACATTCTTCCAGTTGGCAAGAGATTTCGCAAATGTGAACCTCAAGGAGAGGGCAAGGGAAAGAGGGAAAAGGGAGGAAGAAAGTCTCAAAAGTCTCAAAAGTCTCAAAGTCTCAAAGTCTCATATAAGCGATAATAAATGTAATAAAAAAGATAATACATTGATATATAATAACTTATATAAAATACCGAATTCCACGTGAGACTTTGAGACTTTGAGACTTTTGAGACTTTCTTGTAAAGACTTTTCCAACGGCTATACATTCTCCGACAAGCAGACTACGGCAAGCTTAACAACTCTGTTCTTGTAAATCCTGCAAATACTATGACATGAGACATGGCAAACACGTACCTCAAGGAGATGGCAAGAGAGAGGGAAAAGAGAGGAAAGTGTCTCAAGTGTCTCACTGTCTCACTGTCTCATAAAATGAATAATAAATGTAATAAAAAAGATAATATATTGATATATAATGACTTATATAAAACCATCAATTCCACATGAGACTGTGAGACAGTGAGACACTTGAGACACTTTTGTAAAGACTTTTCCAACGGCTATACATTCTCCGACAAGCAGACTACGGCAAGCTTAACAACTCTGTTCTTGTAAATCCTGCAAATACTATGACATGAGGCATGGCAAATGTAGACCTTAAGGAGATGGCAAGAGAGAGGAAAAGAGAGGGCATTTTTTCCAAAATTCCCATTTTCCCATTTTCCCATCTTCCCATATAACGAAAAATAAATGTAATAAAAAAGATAATATATTGATATATAATGACTTATATAAAAACACCATTTCCCATTGGGAAAATGGGAAAATGGGAAAATGGGAAAAATGTTGAGCAGCAATGCAGGAAACCGACGGACGCGGGCAAACGCGTACTGAAGAGACAGAAACCAATGGTTTACGGTCAGCAAAACACCCACATAGGCATGAAGACCCACAGGGTTATAATCGAGGAACAACGCAAAGTGACGGTGAAAAAACAACTTGTTACTGATGACAAATACACCGCATTTTTTTGCCATTTCTCTTCATTGCATACAAATATTTTGTCAAAACCGACTTTTTCCATAACTTTGCACCTGTTTTCGCCCACCTGCGGCAATACACCGGAAACGGCAACATCTCAGCATACTTGCCTTCTGGCAGACCGACAAGGCACGCGAGACATGAATCAAGACAAATGATGTTATAGACAATATATGATATTCTTTATCAACGACAACATACGCAACGCACGGACAAATAAAACAAGGACACACGCCACAGGGCGCCCTGCCCTGTTACTTGCCCTGCTCATGATGGTCTGCGCCACAATGACGGCGGCAGCGCAGACCGTGACCGCCGACTCGCTTATCGCAAGGCAGATGAGGGAACATGGAGTGGAATTCTCCAACGACAACTCCGTGACGCTGCTTATGAGCGGACAGGAGAAATTCGACGACATCTTCAAAGCCATCCGCCAGGCAAGAAGCAGCGTACACCTGGAATACTTCAACTTCCGCAACGACTCCATAGCCTCGCTGCTCTTCGACATCCTCGCAGAGAAAGCCAGCCAGGGAGTGGAAGTAAGGGCGCTGTTCGACGGATTCGGAAACGACTCCAACAACCAGCCGCTGAAGAAAAGACATCTCGAGAAACTGCGCCAGAGGGGAGTCGACATCCACGAATTCGACCCGCTCCGCTTTCCGTGGGTAAACCACGTGTTCCACAGAGACCACCGCAAGATCGTGATAATCGACGGAAAAGTGGCATACACTGGAGGAATGAACGTGGCAGACTACTACATCAAGGGCACCGACGTGGTGGGGAAATGGCGAGACATGCACTGCCGTATAGAGGGCGAAGAAGTGAACACGCTGCAGAAGATATTCGTGAGGATGTGGAAAAAAGTGACGGGAGAACAGATAGCCGGGGCGAAATACTACCGCGGCACCAGAAACGCCGACTACATCAGCGGACTGAAGCCCGACGACACACCGACGCGAGGCCACAAGATGGTGGGGATAATAAACCGCGAACCCAGGACGACGAACAAGATAATACGACAGTTCTACACCGACGCCATAAATGATGCGCAAGACAGCATAAAGCTCGTGAACCCGTATCTCACGCTGAACCGCACACTGAAAAAGGCCCTCAGACGGGCGGTGAAAAGAGGAGTGAAGGTGGAGATAATGGTTTCGTCGCACAGCGACATACCGCTCACACCAGACTGCGTGTTCTACAACGTGCACAAACTGATGAAACACGGAGTGGACGTGTGGATATACGAAGACGGATTCCACCACACCAAGATAATAATGGTGGACGGGAAATTCTGCACCGTGGGCAGCGCCAACCTCAACGCCCGGAGCCTCAACTTCGACTACGAGGAAAACGCCGTGATAATCGACCCGCACACCACACGCCAGCTCAACGACATGTTCGAGGCAGACAAGCTCTCATCGTTCAAGCTCACCCCCGAAAGCTGGAACAGATGGAGAACGCCCTGGAAGAAATTCGTAGGATGGGTGGCACATCTGCTCACACCTTTCCTATAGCAAACACCATCATCAAGGAAATACCCCGTCAAATCCACAAATGAAAAAGAAATTCGAAATAAACGTGCCGGGAGGAGCGACCACAGTATTGCTCCACACCTGCTGCGCACCATGCTCAAGCGCCATCATAGAATGTCTGATGAAGAATGGCGTTACACCAGTGATATACTATTCAAACCCGAACATCTACCCGCTTGAAGAATATCTCATCAGAAAAAACGAATGCACCAGATACGCCGACTCGCTCGGACTTACAATCATCGACGACGACTACTGCCACAACGAATGGCTGGCACACGTGAAAGGACTGGAAAACGAACCTGAGAGAGGCAGGCGATGCAGACGCTGCTTCGAGATGAGACTCAGACGCACAGCCCGCTACGCCCACGAAAACGGCATCTCTGTGGTGACCACCACACTCGCCTCGTCGAGATGGAAAAGCCTGGAACAGATAAACGCCGCCGGACAATGGGCTGTGGAACCATACGACGACGTGGCATGGTGGGAACAGAACTGGCGCAAAGGAGGACTGAGCGAAAGGAGGCTGGAGATAATAAAACAGTATGGCTTCTACAACCAGCAATACTGCGGATGCGAATTCAGCATGACACACGACAAGGACAAAGAACAAGCCACACAACAGCCATCGGGAAACTGACACACACCATATTGGCATATTTTTTGTACCTACCAAACAGTAAACGGACAGACAAAGGAATATCCATGCCTGGCCGCAAACCAAATGAACAAAACATGACAAACAAGTTTTCAGACGAAGTACTCGAAGTGCTCACATTCAGCAAAGAAGAAGCCGCACGGCTGGCAAGTCCAAATGTCATGCCCGAACATCTGCTGCTCGCCATACTGCGCCACAAAAGCGGAGCAGCATGCAGCATGATGCAAAGCATGAACGTGGACCTGAAAGACATGAAGCAGCAGCTGGAGCAGAACGTGGCGGCAGGAAACAACGACCATTCCACCAGCGACAGCATAGAGCTGAGCGAGCAGGCAAGCAACATACTGAAGCTTGCGATACTGCAGGCACGACTCATGGCAACGGAAACCGTGAGCGAGATGCACCTGCTGCTCGCCATACTGCACGACCCCAGAAACAACGGGGCAAAAAACATACTGGAAGAAAGAAAAATCACCTACGACCAAGTTATGGAATACTCAAAGAAACAGGCTGACAACATAACGAAAAACGGCATCGGAATGCAGGAGGAAGAAGAAGAAGACTTCATCGGCAGAACCGGAAGCCAGAACCGGAAACAGGGCGGAGGCTCAACAGCCACCGACACCAAGACCGGCGG
>NZ_FR892600.1:3933-31665 GCF_000436015.1 Prevotella sp. CAG:592
CGGTGACACGCCAATACTCGACAACTTCGGCACCGACCTCACACTGGCTGCCGAAGAAGGAAAACTCGACCCCATTGTGGGCAGAGAGAACGAGATAAACAGAGTGTGCGAAATACTTTGCCGCAGAAAGAAAAACAACCCGATACTCATCGGCGAACCAGGAGTGGGAAAAAGCGCCATAGTGGAAGGACTCGCCACGCTCATCGCCAAGAAACACACTTCGCCGGTGCTGTTCAACAAAAGAGTAATGACACTCGACCTGGGAGCACTCGTGGCAGGAACAAAATACCGCGGACAGTTTGAAGAAAGAGTGAAGGCACTGGTAAAGGAAATAGAAAACCACCCCAACATAATTGTGTTCATCGACGAAATCCACACACTCGTGGGAGCAGGGTCGGCACCAGGCACCATGGACGCTGCAAACATGCTCAAACCGGCATTGGCAAGAGGCACCATACAGTGCATCGGAGCCACCACACTCGACGAATACCGCAAGTCGATAGAAAAAGACGGAGCGCTGGAGAGGAGATTCCAGAAGGTGATAGTGGAACAGACCACACCTGAGGAAACCATCGACATCCTCACAAACATAAAGGAAAGATACGAACACTACCACGCCGTGAGATACTCCGACGAGGCAATAAAGGCATGCGTGGCATACACTGACAGATACGTCACCGAAAGACAGTTCCCCGACAAGGCGATCGACGCTCTCGACGAGGCAGGAGCCAAGGCACACCTGCAGAACGCACAAGTGCCGCCGGAAATCACAGAAACGGAAAAGGAAATAGCCGAGGTGGCGAGAAAGAAACAAAATGCCGTGAGAAACCAGAACTTCGAACTGGCGGCAAGCTTCCGCGACAAGCAGACGGAGCTGCAGCAGAAAATGAAGGAACTGGAACAGAAATACAAAGAAGGAAACTTCAACAACGTAGTCGACGTGACAGAAGACGACGTGGCGAGAGTGGTGTCGGTGATGGCAGGAATACCAGCCGAGAGAATCACCGAGACTGAGAGCGCACGCCTGCGCAATATGGGCGAAACGCTCAAAGGCGACGTGGTGGCACAAGACAGGGCGATAGAAAAGGTGGTGAAAGCCATCCAGCGCAACAGGATTGGACTGAGAGACCCCAACCACCCCATCGGAGCTTTCATGTTCCTCGGACCAACCGGAGTGGGAAAGACATATCTGGCAAAGAAACTTGCAGAAAACATCTTCGGCTCTGCCGACGCGCTGATACGCATCGACATGAGCGAATACAGCGAGAGCTTCAACACATCACGCCTCGTGGGAGCACCTCCAGGATACGTGGGCTACGACGAAGGAGGACAACTCACGGAGAGAGTGCGCCGACGCCCCTACTCCATCGTGCTGCTCGACGAAATCGAGAAAGCACACGGCAACGTGTTCAACATGCTGCTGCAGGTTCTGGATGAAGGAAGGCTTACCGACGGCAACGGAAGGCTTGTTGACTTCAGAAACACCATTATAATAATGACCAGCAATGCCGGAACACGACAGCTCAAAGAGTTCGGACACGGAGTGGGATTCAATGCAGGACGACTATCTGCCGACATGCAGGAGAAAGACAAAGAATACGCACGCAGCATCATACAGAAGAGCCTCAGCAAGCAGTTCAGTCCCGAATTCCTCAACAGGCTCGACGAGATAATAACCTTCGACCAGCTCGATCTGGAAGCGATAAAGAAAATCATCGACATAGAACTCAGGTCGCTCACCCGTAGACTCACAGCTATGGGCTACGAAATATCCATCACCGACAAGGCGAAAGAACTCGTGGCAGAAAAAGGCTACGACGTGCAGTTCGGAGCAAGACCGCTCAAGAGAGCAATACAGACATATATCGAAGACGGGATATGCCAGATGATACTCAACGACGAGCTGAAACCAGGCACAACAATCGACATCGGAAAGGACCCTGACAAAGAAGAACTCACGTTCCGGATAAATTCCGAAAAGAATTAGGAGATTCCAAAAAAGATTGCTATCTTTGCAAAACGCAAGAAAAGAAAACAAAACATACTTTATATCACACACATTCTTATGTACAGAACAAACACGTGCGGAGAGCTGAGACTCTCCGATGCAGGAAAAAAGGTGACGCTCGCCGGATGGGTGCAGCGAAGCCGCAAGATGGGAGGAATGACATTCGTAGACCTGCGCGACAGATACGGCATCACACAGCTGGTCTTCAACGAAGAAGCTGACGCCGAGCTTTGCGCCCTCGCCAACAAACTCGGACGCGAGTACTGCATCCAGGTGGAAGGAACAGTGAACGAGAGACAGAGCAAAAACAACAAGATACCTACAGGCGACATCGAAATCATAGCCGACAAGCTCAACATCCTAAGCCAGAGCGCAACACCGCCGTTCACAATCGAGGACAATACCGACGGTGGAGACGACATCAGAATGAAATACCGCTATCTCGACCTCAGAAGACCATGCGTGCGCCACAACCTCGAACTGCGCCACCGCATGACCATACTCATAAGAAACTTCCTCGACAGCAAGGACTTCATCGAAGTGGAGACCCCTATACTCATCGGAAGCACACCTGAGGGAGCACGCGACTTCGTCGTGCCCTCGAGAATGAACCCAGGACAGTTCTACGCCCTGCCACAGAGCCCGCAGACACTGAAGCAGCTGCTCATGGTGAGCGGATTCGACAGATACTTCCAGATAGCGAAATGCTTCCGCGACGAAGACCTCAGAGCCGACAGACAGCCCGAATTCACACAGATAGACTGCGAGATGTCGTTCGTAGACCAAGACGATGTAATCGACCTCTTCGAGGATATGGCACGCCACATCTTTAAAGAAGTGCGCGGAGTGGAACTGCCGGCAAAGCTGCAGCAGATGACATGGCACGAAGCAATGAGACGCTTCGGAAGCGACAAGCCTGACCTCAGATTCGGAATGGAATTCGTGGAACTGATGGACGAGCTGAAAGGCACAGGAGAGTTCGCCGTGTTCAACGACGCTGAATACATCGGAGGAATATGCGCGCCAGGATGTGCAAGCTACACACGCAAACAGCTCGACCAGCTCGCCGACTTCGTGAAGAAACCACAAGTGGGAGCAAAGGGACTGGTATGGATAAAGGTGAACGAAGACGGAACGACAAAGAGCAGCATCGACAAGTTCTATACACCAGAAGTGTTCGCCAAAGTGGTGGAGAAAGCAGAAGCAAAGCCAGGCGACCTCATACTCATCCTCAGCGGTGACAAGGCAAACAAGACGAGAACACAGCTGTGCAGCCTACGACTCGAAATGGCAGACAGACTCGGACTGAAAGACAAAAACAAGTTCGAATGCCTCTGGATTGTCGACTTCCCACTCTTCGAATGGAGCGACGAGGAGCAGAGACTCATGGCTACGCACCATCCGTTCACAATGCCAAACCCTGACGACATACCACTGCTCGACGAGCATCCGGAGAGAGTGAGGGCAAAAGCATACGACTTCGTGTGCAACGGAATCGAAGTGGGAGGAGGAAGCCTCCGTATCCACGACGGACAGCTACAGGAGAAAATGTTCAAAATCTTGGGCTTCACACCCGAAAGGGCAATGGCACAGTTCGGATTCCTCATCAACGCATTCAAATACGGAGCACCACCTCACGCAGGACTCGCTTTCGGACTCGACCGATTCGTGTCAATCATGGCTGGACTCGACTCTATACGCGACTGCATAGCATTCCCGAAGAACAACAGCGGACGAGACGTAATGCTCGAAGCACCGTCGGAGCTGGATGACAAACAGTTGAAGGAATTGCAGATTTCTGTTGATGTAAATCAAGAAAACGCCGAATAGAGCCTACATAATGTAACTTTATCACCAAATAATGAAACAAAAGCAAAATAATGTAATAAAAAAACATTATATTTGCATCAGCTATTTATAAAGTAATGAGTCACAAAGACTTGTCACGGATTTAAATTTTATCATTATGACAGAAAGAAAAGTTACAGAGAAGAAGGTTGCTGCAAAGCCAACAGCTAAGAAAACAACAAGAAGAACAGCCACCAAGAAGGTTGCTTCAACATTCATGATCGATGCAATGAGCGTAGGTTTCAAGGCTGGTGACGTTTATCAGACGCTGAAAGACGCTGAGAACGCACTGAGTGTGGAAGAAATCGCAAAGGCAGCAAATATCACGACAGAAGAAACTCTGCTCGGAATGGGATGGCTGCTCAAAGAAGGCAAGATCAAAGGAGAGGACAACAAATTTCTCTTGGCATAAGAAACTGCTCCGAAAGGAGAAAACCGTCAAGGGCAAAAATAAGACGAACAGAAGGGCTGGCGATATTGTAACATATCTCCAGTCCTTTTTTTACGATGATATGAGCTACGAACAGGAAATAAAAGAACTTCTATTCGAAGCAGGCAAAGAAGGATTGTCTGCAAAGAAAATCGCACGCCATATCTTCAACAAACACAACGGACTATTTGAAACTACTCCATACGACGAGGTTTATAAGGCTGTGCAATACTGCATAGCCAAAAACAACAAATCCGCAAAGCCATTCATAGAAAAGGCTGAACGATGGGGCTACTACAAACTCACCGAAAAATCAAGCCACGACACCCAGCTGCTGCTGCAATTCAAAGAAGGATACAACGAAGAACAAGAGGCAGAGAACGGGAAAGACGACCATGTATGCGAAGACCTCTCACTATCACTATTTTGAGTCAGAAATCTAAATTTCAAACAAATCAAACTATAAAAAACTATAATACAACTATGAGAAGACAATATTTCCTAGGCATAGATCTTGGCAGCTCATCAGTAAAAGCATCGCTAGTAGACGCTGAAACAGGAAAATGCGCCGCCACGACTTTTTATCCGGAACATGAAGCACCAATCATCGCAGTGAAGAGCGGATGGGCAGAACAAGACACCGACATGTGGTGGGAAAACTGCAAACTATGCATCAAGAAAGTAAAGGAGATGGCAAATGCCAGCGCCGAAGACATAAAGGCTATCGGCATCTCGTATCAGATGCACGGACTGGTGTGTGTAGACAAAGACATGAAGGCGCTTCGACCGGCCATAATATGGTGTGACTCAAGGGCTGTGCCATACGGCGAGAGGGCTTTCAACGACCTCGGAGCCGACAGATGTCTGGGGCATCTGCTCAACTCTCCAGGCAATTTCACCGCAGCAAAACTGGCATGGGTGAAGGAGAACGAACCGGAACTATTCTCCAAAATATACAAATTCATGCTGCCTGGCGACTTCATAGCCATGAAACTGAGCGGAACGATAAACACCACGACAAGCGGACTGAGCGAAGGAATACTATGGGACTTCAAAGAAAGGAAGACCGCAGACTTCGTGCTCGACTACTACGGAATAGACCGCAAACTGGTGGCTGACATAGTGCCTACATTCAGCGTACAATGCGAAGTGTCGGCAGAAGCAGCAGCCGAAACAGGACTGCAAGAAGGCACGCCAATAAGCTACAGAGCTGGTGACCAGCCAAACAACGCACTGAGCCTCAACGTGTTCAATCCTGGAGAAATAGCCTCAACGGCAGGCACATCAGGAGTGGTATATGGCGTGTTGGGAAAAGTGGCATACGACAAGAAAAGCCGGGTAAACACCTTCGCACACGTGAACTACACAGCAGAGACGGACCGTCTCGGCGTGTTGCTCTGTATCAACGGAACTGGAATTCTCAACGCTTGGATAAGGCGCAACATCGCACCGGAAGGAATTTCATACACTGAGATGAACGATATGGCTGCCAACGTAGCAATAGGGTCTGAAGGCGTATCGATAATCCCCTTTGGCAACGGAGCGGAAAGAGTGCTCGAAAACAGAGAGACAGGATGTTCCGTCAATGGTCTGAACTTCAACAAGCACACCAAAGCCCACATCATCCGAGCGGCACAGGAGGGCATAGTTTTCAGTTTCTGCTATGGAATGGAAATAATGAAAAAGATGGGCATGGACATCAGGAAAATTCATGCCGGCAGGGCAAACATGTTCCTCAGCCACGTCTTTCGCAATACGCTGGCCGGAGTGAGCGGAGCACAGATAGAGCTATACGAGACCGACGGCAGCGTGGGAGCAGCAAAGGGCGCAGGTATGGGTTGCGGATACTATAAGGACAACAATGAGGCTTTTACTTCGCTGGAAAAACTTGCTGTGATAAATCCCGACGAAAACCACCGCTCGGAATATCTCGAAGCCTATGCTGAATGGAAAGAGAAATTGGAAAAGATGCTTTAACTAGCAGACAAACCAACGAGTTTAATATACAAACAGAGTGTGTCAAGAGGAACTTCCCTTCCCATCTGACACACTCTGTTCGGATTTCAGAAAACGACATTCCGAAATTATTCTATGCCCATCAAGACTGCTAACACATCAGTATGCTGCACGGTATTTTCCCTCCTCCTTGTCTTCAAGCATACTTAGATAAGAAACATAGCGGCTCTCGGCGATATAATGCTCTTCTACAGCCTTGCGAACTGCACAGCCCGGCTCGTGGGTATGAGTGCAGTTGTTGAAGCGGCAGCCCTTTGAAAACTTGAATATCTCCTTGAAATATCCACAAATCTCCTCAGGCTCCATATTGAAAGTGCCAAATCCCTTGATGCCCGGTGTGTCAATCACCCAGCCGCCATCCGTCAGCGGAAGCATCTCGCTGAACGTAGTAGTGTGCATTCCCGTGTTGTGGGCGTCGGAAATCTCCGCCGTCCTCAGTTCCGCACCAGGCACAATGAAGTTGAGCATGGTGCTCTTCCCCACTCCACTGTTACCGCTGAAGAGCGTTATCTTGTCTTTCAGCAGCGGCAACAGGCGGTCCATGCCCTCTTTCGTTTCTGCCGACACTTTCAAACAGTCATAACCCACCGTTTCATACAGCGTAACCATCATGTCGAGATAGCGGCGCTCGTCGTCTTGCAACAGGTCCACCTTGTTGAACACAAGTGTCACCGGCACGGAATAAGCCTCGGCAGAGGCAAGGAAACGGTCGATGAAGGTGGTTGAAGTCTCAGGATATTTCACCGTCACGATGAGGAAAGCCTGATCCACGTTGGCTGCTATGATATGGCTCTGTTTAGAGAGGTTCGACGATTTGCGGATGATATAGTTGCGTCTGTCGCAGATGTTTGTTATGAAGGCTGTGCCTTCATGGTTGCGCACGATCTCCACACGGTCGCCAACGGCAACAGGATTGGTACTCCTGATGCCTTTCAGCCTGAAATTGCCCTTTATCTTGCAGTCAATGGTATTTCCGCCGTCAGTCAATACAGTGTACCAACTGCCAGTGTTCTTGATAACCAATCCTTCGGTGTCGCTCATCTATACTCTGTTTCGTTATACGGTCATGATCTCCTTGTTCTTGGCAGCAAGCAGGTCATCCACCTTCTTGATATACTTGTCGTGGATTTTCTGCAATTCAGCCTCAGCGTCCTTCTCATTGTCCTCAGAAAGTCCGTCCTTGATGGCTTTCTTCAGTTTGTCCTTGATGTCACTGCGAACATTGCGCACCTGTACCTTCACTTTCTCACCGATCTTGTTACACTGTTTGGCAAGTTCCTTGCGGCGCTCTTCTGTAGGCTGTGGTATGGCAAGGCGGATAATTTCACCGTTGTTCTCTGGCGTGATGCCCACCTCTGAATCCATGATTGCCTTCTCGATGTCTCTGATCTGTTTCTTGTCCCAAGGTTTGATGGCTATCGTTCTTGCGTCTGGCACAGAAACGCTTGCCACCTGGTTAAGAGGCACTTTTGAGCCGTATGACTCCACTCTCACGCAGTCGAGAATGGCAACGTTGGCACGTCCGGCACGGATGCGGTTCAACTCTTCCTCCAGATAGAGGGCTGCCATCTCCATTTTCTCTTCGCTGTCCTGCAGCGTCTGTTTTACGTCAATCATATTTTTCTGTTTTTTGTTTTTCTGAAAAATGTTTCTGCAAAAATAATCATAATATATGAAGTATGCAACGCCACGAACAGAAAATAGCGTCTGCATTGACACTTTCCCGACAGCGGCCACCATCCATATGACTTTCACTACAGCAGACAACTCATGTTTCGCATGCCGTTGACATTCTACTAGTTGACAAGTAAGCCAATGATTATATTATTTACATTTTCAACCCAAATCGGCCATTAGGGCTTGCTTGGATCTTGATTTTTTAGAATGATGGATTTTGTTTGGCTTTTAATGAGTAATAGCGAGCTATTGCGAATTAAAAACAAACAAAAGACGCCTTATAAGAAACAAAAGACTGCAAGCAGTTCTAAAATATTACATTGAACGGCCTAATGACCGTTTTGGGTTCAAGCATCCACAACAAGGAGCCTATCGCCTTCTACACGGAATTTCACATCCCGCCCTGCATAAGGCATTCCGTATGTCTTCGACGGATCGTTGTGGTAATGCGGACGCGGGTCGAGTTCGAGCACTTTCACAAGCGCCAGCAACTGTTCTTCTGTGAACAGCCTCCTGACATGAGAAGGCACGGTGACACTGAGCCTGCGGATGGCATGGCTGTCAACAAAGCCACAACGGGCTTCGGGATGACAGTCAGAAAGGCTGACGTAGGGTTTGATGTCGAAAATCGGTGTACCGTCCATCAGGTCGGCACCTCTGACATAGAGCAGCGGACCGCCCTCTGCAGTATAGTCCACACGGGAAAGGCGCACCGACGACAATCCCATGGCATTAGGACGGAAGGGAGAACGGCTGGCGAAGACTCCCACCTTCTCGTTTCCGCCCAACAGCGGTGGTCTCACCAGAGGACTCGTGGCAGCATGTGGATTGGCAGAAAACTGCCATATTATCCACAAATAATCGAAGTCTTCTATCCCCCTCAGCATGTCTTTGTTTCTGAACTCCGACGCAAATTCTATCGTGCCCTCCAACTCGTCAACAAGTCCACTCTGTTTCGGTACCCCGAACTTGGAAGTAAACGGTGAATGAAAATATGCTATTTCTTTTAATATCATCGTGTTATGATTATGTTGCTATATATAATCTGAACATTATTCCACTGTCGTTATTTCCGGATTTTCCGCCTTCTGTTTACGCGTCATTTTCTTCACCACCTCACTGTAACTATGACGGATAAGCCGCTCTATCAGTGCATCATCAAGAAAGCCGTAAAGATTCAGCTGGTTCCAGTATTTCTTATTCATGTGGAAGGCGCCTTCTATCTCTGTGTGGGCATCTCGCAGCTCTATGGCAAAGTCTGCATCACATTTCATCGACACCCATTCCGGACGGTCGAGGTCGAGCAACAGGAATATTTTTCCCAACACTCTGAACACGACGGTTGTATCGTCGAACGGCATGTCTTCTGTCACCAGCGGGAGCGACAGACAGTAGGTTCTTATGCTTTCAATATTCATTTTTTCTCCGTTATATTATCATCCGACATATGGGCAGGCAACAGAAATCATATATAGCAATGTGAAATACAGGTTGCAAAAAACCATAAGCCATTCAGAATTCACGACAATGAAAAGTCGATTCAATACACATATATAAAACAAAGATAGACAAAAATTAATAAACGCCACCAACTAAAACATATTTTAAAGATATAGCATCACTATTTTTTAGTACATTTGCATTTGTTACATTTTAATTCGTACTGACATGTCCATATTCAACCGTTTTTTCAAGATATCAAGAACTGCTGGTAATGAGGATAATCATGCCAACGACAAAGCAACCGACAAGAGAAGACGGGACTCATGGCAATGGGACAAGACTAAGTATGCATTCATAGATACGGAAATAGGACTGAAGGACCATAAGATACACGACATAGGGGCAATAAGCCACAATGGAGCGATATTCCACGAAGCGTCCTCTAAAAAACTGGTGGATTTTCTCAAACGAGAAGACATACATTTCGTTTGTGGCCACAACATCGTAAACCACGATGCGAAATACCTGTTTGGATATTCATCCGCAAACGGTAGTCTAGCTGCTACCGTTACAGATGGCAGCAGACGATGGCTACTAGTAGACACACTATATTTCTCACCTCTGCTCTTTCCCGAACGACCATACCACAGACTCGTGAAAGACGACAAGTTGCTTTGCGACGAACTGAACAACCCTGTAAACGACTGCATGAAAGCCCGCGAACTTTTATATGACGAGGAAGCCCGCTGGAACTCGCTCTCACCCAAACGACAGAAGATTTTCGCCTCGCTGCTGAGAGACAGGGAAGAATTCGTCGGATTTCTCACGATGATGGGAGCACAAGGGCTATATACGGACACTGAAGAGCTGGCAGACATTATAAGAGAAGAATACGACGGAAAGATTTGCAGCAATGCTGAGATAAGGAATTTGGCCATATCCCAACCATGCGCAATGGCTTATGCCCTATCGCTGATAGACACTACTGACAGGCGCTCCATCACACCAGGCTGGGTGTTACACAATTTTCCAGAAGTGGAATACGTGATACGGAAACTACGACATTGCCGCTGCGAGAAGGGGTGCAGATACTGCAACGAGTCTCTCGACGTGGGCGCTGCACTGAAAGAAAACTTCGGATACGACAAATTCAGAAGCTACAATAACGAACCGCTACAGGAAAATGCCACCAGAGCAGCCGTTGACGGCAAGTCACTGCTGGCGATATTTCCTACAGGAGGCGGAAAATCCCTTACTTTCCAATTGCCGGCGCTGATGGCGGGAAAGGCTGTCCACGGACTCACCGTGGTAATATCCCCGCTACAGTCGCTTATGAAGGACCAGGTGGACAACCTCGCAAACAGGGGAATAACCGACGCCGTGACAATAAACGGTCTGCTCGACCCAATAAACAGGTCGCTGGCAATAGAGAGGGTGACAAACGGAGACGCCTCTCTGCTATATATCGCACCGGAGATGCTGCGGTCTAAGACTATAGAAAGAATACTCGGCGAGAGACACGTCACAAGATTTGTGATCGACGAAGCACACTGCTTCTCGGCATGGGGACAGGATTTCAGAGTGGACTATCAATATATCGGCAAGTTCATAAAAGAATACCAAAAGCGCAAGGGTGGCAAATTACAAATCCCGATATCATGCTTCACGGCAACGGCAAAGCAGAAAGTGGTGCAGGATATATGCGACTATTTCAAACACTGGCTCGGTGTTGAGCTACAACTGTTTGCCACCTCAGCAACAAGAACCAATCTTCGCTATTCAGTAATCCACGTGGACACCGAAAATGACAAATACAACAGACTTAGAACTCTTGTGAGAGAGTCTGAATGTCCCACGATAATTTATGTCTCCCGGACAAAACGCACCAGACAACTTGCTGAAAAGCTGACACGCGATGGTATCCCGGCACTGCCATACAACGGAAAGATGGACTCGGAGGAAAAGATACAAAACCAAGAGGCCTTTATGAACGACAGAGTGAGAACGATTGTCGCTACATCGGCATTTGGCATGGGAGTGGACAAAAGCGACGTGGGGCTGGTGGTACACTATGACATCTCTGACTCATTGGAAAACTATGTACAGGAGGCAGGACGGGCCGGCAGAGACCCGAACCTTAACGCCCGCTGCTTCGTGTTGTATAGCGACAACGACCTGGATAAGCATTTCATACTTTTAAACCAGACAAAGCTGAGCATCAGTGAAATACAGCAAGTATGGCAGGCCGTGAAAGATTTCACCAAACAACGTCAACATATATCCTGCTCAGCTCTAGAAATCGCACGCCAAGCCGGATGGGACGACTCTATAAACGACATTGAGACACGTGTACGCACTGCCCTTAACACACTGGAACAAAGCGGCTATATAGAGCGTGGCAACAACATTCCTCATGTGTATGCCACTGGTATTACGGTGAAAAACATGGACGAGGCAAGAAAAAGAATAACGGAATCGTCACTCTTCACTGAAAAGGAAAAGGATAATGTGGCAAGAATCATAAAATCTCTAATCTCGCAGAAAAACATCGCCAAAGCACAAGACAGTGAAGCTGAATCGAGAATTGACTATTTGGCAGACATATTAGGTCTGAGCAAGAAAGAGATAATATCTGCCGTGATAAGGATGAGACAGGAGGGAATACTCGCCGACACGCGAGACATGTCTGCATATATGAATGACATAGGCGACACACAGAAGAAGTCGAGAAACTTACTCGACAATTTTGCCAGACTCGAGAGATTCATCATCAGCCACATAACTGAAGAGCCGCTCCACTGTTCATACAAGCAGCTAAACGAAGAAGCCATAAACGAAGGGATTGACTCGTCATCAGAGAAAGTCTTACGCACACTGCTTTACTTCCTCGTGGTTAAGGGCTATACCCTCAAGAAACAAGACAAAGAAAAGAACATCATCATTACACGTCTGCATGACTTGGATTTCATGATAAAAAGATTTGAAAGAAGAATAAAAATCTGCCACTTTATCATTGATCGCCTCTATGCCATTGCCGAGAAAAACGAAAGGGAAAAGGAATCCAAACCGACAGAGGGTGGAAACACCGTTTCTGAAAAGAAAGCGGGAAAAGGGAGCGTACAGTTCTCCGTTATTGAAATGCTGGACGAATACAACAGAAGCACAGTCTCTGATCTGTTTACAGGAAACGGGAAAGTCCAACTGGAAGACGTTGAGGAAGCATTGCTGTATCTTTCAAAGACAGGGGCTTTGAAACTTGAGGGAGGATTTCTTGTCCTCTACAATGCCATGGACATCCACAGACTCAAGGAGATGCGCATGCGCTACAAAAAAGAAGACTACCAGGCGCTCAATGAATTCTACAAACAAAAAATGCAACAGATACATATCGTGGGCGAATATGCCAACCTGATGGTGAGAAACTATGATGCCGCACTGAAATACGTACAGGACTATTTCCAGATGGACTACCGCTTGTTTGTGGAGAAATACTTCAACGGCAAACGGAAGGAGGAACTGGAGCACAACCTCACGCCAATGAAATACAGACAACTGTTCGGCAATCTGTCGCTGAAGCAGAAAGAGATTATCAAAGACAGAGAATCCAAGTGCATAGTGGTGGCGGCAGGACCTGGAAGCGGGAAGACACGCGTGCTCGTTCATAAGCTGGCATCCCTGTTGCTACTCGAAGATGTAAAACACGAACAATTGCTCATGCTCACTTTCTCAAGAGCTGCAGCTACGGAATTTAAACAGAGACTGATGCAGCTGATAGGCAACGCTGCACACTTCGTTGAAATAAAGACTTTCCATTCGTACAGCTTCGACCTGCTCGGCAGAATCGGGAACCTTAATGACGCTGCCGATGTGGTGAAGAAAGCTGCCGATATGATAAGGTCTGGCGAAGTTGAGCCTAACAGGATACGCAAGACTGTGCTCGTAATCGACGAAGCACAGGACATGAGTGACGACGACTTCGCCCTGGTAGATGCATTGATGAGGGCCAACGAGGAGATGAGAGTCATCGCCGTTGGCGACGATGACCAAAACATATACGAATTCCGCGGTTCTAATTCGCATTATATGGAAGAACTTGGAAGGATGCAAGGCAGCAGATTCATAGAGATGACAGAAAACTACCGCAGTTCAGAACATGTAGTGGATGCCGTGAACGACTTCGCACCAAACATCAGCTACAGACTAAAGACTGCCCCCATCATCTCAATGAAAAAGGAGAAGGGAATGGTGAGCATCATTAAACATCCGCCTTTCTTCCAAGACAAGGAAAGCGGCGAAAAGAAAGCTGTATATATGTTTCTGCCTATCGTAAACGACATTCTGCAGAACAACAGACAGGGAAAGACCTGCATACTGACGCAAACGAACGAAGAGGCCGTGATAACCGTAGCACTGCTCCACGAAAATGGTCTGAATGCCAAACTGATTCAATCGATGGACGGATTGCGTTTTTGGAACATCGCCGAGGTGAGATATTTTGTGAAATGTATCGACCGGATGCAGAAAACCACACGGGCTCCTATCATTACAGAGGATATCTGGGAGGAAGCGAAATCGAAGACCTTACAAAAATACAGCACGAGCAACAGTCTGCCTTATCTGAAAAGATGCATCATGATGTTTGAACTGATGAACAAAGCGAAATACTACACCGATCTGAGAGATTTCCTATTTGAGTCATCCGTTGAAGACTTCTGTGATGTCTCCGATGCCGACATTGTGGTGAGCACCATCCACAAGGCTAAAGGACGAGAGTTTGACAACGTCATAATGCTTGTTGTCGAACCGGAACATTATACCGATGATATCATGCGCAGACTATATGTAGGAATGAGCAGAACCAAACTATCACTGACGATTCACACCAATGGAAAGATTTTCGATGACATACGTGCCGACAAACGGATATCAGACCCAATACATTATCCCATGCCTGACGAGATAGAATTGCAGTTGTCACACAAGGACGTAAACTTGGGAGCTTTCAAAGAACATAAGAAAACTATATTGTCACTGAGAAGTGGGGACACCCTCGCATACCACGATTATCATCTCAGTCTGCCCTCTACTGGAACTGACATCGGCTTACTCTCAATGAACATGCAGAAAAAAATGCTGCAATGGCAGATGAAAGGTTATCTGGTGACACGGGCCACCGTGCGCTTCGTTGTGGCATGGCGCCCCAAAGAGGCTGCAAACGATGAAAAAGAGTCGGCAATACTACTTATAGACTTGAAATTGAAACGTAATTCGCAACAAAGGAAAGTGGAATGAAAATGCTGAAATTCATTTCGTTCTTCTCTCGGTTTGCACTATCTTTGCAGAAAATATCATTATTAGAAAAAAAACGATGAGAAGACTTTTAACTACGATACCACTGACATTATTCATCTGCACTATGGCTATGGCGCAGATTTTTCATACAGACAGCTATAGCAGCATACCACCCAAAAGAGAGGTAAGGGCGGTATGGATGACGACAATCGGCGGACTGGACTGGCCCAAGACTTACGCTCATACTCCACGGACGATAGTGAAACAAAAACAGGAACTCACCGCATTGCTCGACCAACTGAAAAAGGCGAACATAAACACTATTCTGCTGCAGACAAGAATCAGAGGCACCGTGATTTATCCGTCTGCCTACGAGCCGTGGGACGGATGCGTATCGGGGAACCCAGGAATGTCGCCTGGCTACGACCCTCTTGCTTTCGCCATAGAAGAATGCCATAAAAGGGGGATGGAGATTCACGCTTGGGTGGTAACCATACCCGTGGGCAGACCAACGGGAACAGGATATAAAGCTCTGAAAAAGAAGCACCCGGAACTACTGATGAAGGTGGGCGACGAGATGTTCATGCGGCCAGAGAAGGCTGCCACGGCGACATATATCGCAAACATATGCAGGGAGATAGCGAAAAACTACGACATCGACGGAATACACCTCGACTACATAAGATATCCGGAGAACCTGAAGCTGAACATCTCCCGTCAGCAGGCTCGGGCTAACATCTCAAACATAGTGAAAAGCATCCACGATGCCGTGAAAGCAGAGAAGCCATGGCTGAAGATGAGCTGTTCGCCTATCGGCAAACGAAACGACCTGAACAGATACAGGAGCCGGGGATGGAACGCTGAGGAGAAAGGTTGTCAGGATGTGGAAAAATGGATGAAAGAGGGATGGATGGACCAGATATACCCCATGATGTATTTCAGAGGAGACAACTTCTTCCCCTTTGCTGCCGACTGGAAGGAGCGAAGCCACGGAAAGACGGTAAGCGCCGGACTGGGAATCTACTTCATGTCGCCACGCGAAGCCAACTGGCCCATCGATGACATAACGAGGGAGATGAATGTCTGCCGGCAGATGGGAATCGGAACAGCAATGTTCCGCAACAAATTCTTCACCGACAACACTAAAGGGATTTTCGACTTCACTGCCAACGAGATGTATTCCTACCCTGCCCTCGTGCCTGAAATGACATGGTATGAACATAAGGCACCGGAGGCTCCTACAGATCTGAGAATCAGCAAAGGAAACGGTGTCGACCACATTTCATGGAACAGACAACCTGCCGACGGAGACAACATATATTATAATGTATATGGCAGCGACGTAGCGCCGGTCGACATCACTGACTCAAGGAATATCATTGCAATGCGAGTGAAGAATCCAGGAGTGACTGTACCGGAATCTAACGTGTTCAGACATTATGCCGTGACGGCAATGGACAGATACGGAAAGGAGAGCGCTGCTCTGCAATCCGACTGTGACCTGTCTGCCGAAGAGGGATTGCAGCACGCCATGCTGATAAGAAACGACGGCAATCGACTGGCATTGCCTTCAAAACCGTCTACTCTCGATGCTCAGTACGTGATTTTCGAAACCGCCACTGGGGTGGTTTTAACTACAAAAGCGTACAACAAGGAGATTTCCGTCAAAGACATTCCTGACGGCATGTACATCGTACGCTCTCTATCAAAGAAGGGCAAGACGCACAGAATCTGCTGGGCTTTCATAAAGAGACTGACTTTAGAATAGTGGCAGATTCAATAATTGAAGGTTAGCGTTGGCTGAATTCTGAAAACAGAAATATGGATATTACAGCAGTTTAAGATATTACATAAAACGGCCTAATGCCCGATTGGGGTTAGAAGTCAATACTTTTATTTTATACATTCTATCAAGAATAAACATACTGCCCCAGAATACAGGAAAAGCGTTGGTTACCGAACATGTCCAACGCTTTACATCCATTTACACTTAATCTTAAAATCTTATCAAAAGAATGTCATGTGTCAGCTGACAGAAACTTTGCGCACCACATTGCCCACTTTGACAATGTAGCATCCCTTGCGGAGATTCAGCTCATAAGTCTTGTCCACTCCGTCAACCTTTATCCGCTTGACAGGAGCTCCCGACACGTCGTAGATAGACAGAGTCTGACCATTAGCATTGGTAATACGCAATCGCGTCTGACCGTTACCGTCGGATATGACGCGAAGCGAAATGCCGCCCTTCTGGCCGTCATAGTCTGTCTCTATTATCTCAATAGCCGGATCGGCATGGGCTACCACCGGCATGCTCATAAACCCTAAGGCAAAAATGATATAATAAATCTTCCTCATAATCGATAACGTTTTAATTTCTGCAAAAATACAATTTATTTCAAAATAAAACAAGCCTGAAAGACATATTTTTACATTACAACGATTAAAATACCCACAAATAATGATTTTTATGGCCAACGACATCATGGACAAATTATAATAATTACCTTTGCAACCATAAACAATATCACGACAAATGACTGATTTCATCATTGAAGAGGAAACAAGAAAAAGGATTATGTATCTCGCGGAGAAATACGAGACAAAGGATTTCCTGCCTGCCGACCCGAGTTCGTTCATGCACAAAGTGGAGGGCAAGGCAAACAGGGAAGCTATGGCTTTCATCGCTTCATGCCTTAGCTATGGATCGAGGAAACAGTTCTTTCCGAAGATACAGTTTCTGCTCGATGACGCAAGAGGTGATGTTGACCATTGGGTGCGCCACGGCGGATGGAAAACCTGTCTTCCCGACTCCACCGACTGCTATTACCGGCTGTACACCTGTCACGACATGTGCTGTCTGCTATCGGCATATCAAACGATGCTGACTGAATACGGAAGCATGAAGGAATACGTAAGGAGGAATGCATCCACGGGGTTAGAGGCGGTTGACGCCATCTGCCGCTTCTTCTCTGTCTATGGAGCAAGCAAGATTGTCCCTAAAAACACATCGTCGGCCTGCAAACGGATGTGTATGTTCCTGCGATGGATGGTGCGCACGGACTCACCCGTAGACCTTGGCCTGTGGGCTGACATCATAGACCGCCGCAGTCTTATCATGCCGCTCGACACGCATGTGGTGCAGGAGGCACAACGCATGAATCTGCTGCAGAGCCGCACGGCATCAATGACCACCGCCCGCCGGCTTACAGACACCATGCTCAAGATATTCCCCGACGACCCGCTAAAAGGCGACTTCGCCCTATTCGGACTGGGAGTGGACGAAGGAAATGAATCCTGACCGAGCGGATAAGGCATAGCATATCCTTTACGTAAAATTTACGTTGACTTTCCTATCCATCTATTATGCAATACCCAGGTTTTAGAAAGTACGCTTTATTAAACGTACGTTACACGTTCACATACAGGGATATTAATTTAGAAACGGCTACCCAATGATTGTATTGCGCCGACAATTATAAAATTAGCATATCTCTACATGTGGTCGATTGTTATGATTCAAAAGATGTATATTATTTAGAGCGAATCACAAGAGAGAGTCTACAACATTCGTCTTATACCACACAGCCGCCTGCGCCATCGTGTCCTTTAGGTCATTGATAATCTGCATGTGGTTGTCTTGGGTGATGGTAATATGCCGCTCGGGGTGTTGCCCGTCATGGTCGCCGCTCGTCAGATGGATAATACAGAATGTGCGGTCGGTATCATGGTGAGCCACCATTCCCCGCTCCTTCAGAATTGCCATCGTACTCTCAAAATCAGCCGGAGTAGTAGGCACCACCTGCAACACGCTCCAAGGATATTCCTGTGCCGTAAGGAGCGTGTGTCCTTGCTGCTGACTGAGTTGGAAGGAATGAACTGTCTTTGATGTTATCATACATTTTTATTTTTTTCGTGCTACAAAGTTACTGCTTTTCTATCTAAAATGTTTCTTCAAGGATATTATTATTATTCAAGCTTCTGATTTAGGAAAAGACATTACCGCCCCCAATGACCGATTGAGGGTAAAGTCAAAGCAGACAACAAACACGCTTTTTATTCTGTCTAACCCTATAGTTTTCGTATCATATCTATATGACTTACGCATCGTATCTATATGACTTACGCCAGTACTCTTACGGAAATTACTGCAGTACTTACGTAAGAGTACTACAGTACTTGGCGGAGAGTACCGGAACAAATTACAGCCTCTGGATAAAATTCTGACGCCCGGAAGCGAGAAAGATTCCCCCACTTCGCTCGATTAATCGTATTTTTATGCTATATTTGCAAAATACTTAGCTGCACTCGGCAAATTGAGAGTAAACTCTCTTTGCACTCGTTTGCAAAGTATTTGCACAATATAATGGAGACAACGAAATTCAGAATGACAACGTACATTATGGAAATGTTTTCCGAACGTACTTATTTGTTGACTTTGAGAAATTCGGTAACTTTCCATTTGGGAATGACTTAAGAAGCCGATAAAGATCATTTAAATATATATGGCGACAAAGGAAAATAAAGATAAAAGGAAAAGAAAAGCTACCGGCAAGAAGAAAGCCAAGGTTTCGCATATCATAAAGCCTGACAACCTTTCGATGGAAGAATGGCAGGTGAAGCTCAGAAGACAAATCGCTGAACCTGCCAAGCTAAAGATACGCTGTGTAGACGATGAGCTATGCCCCGGAGAATATCTCGTGGACAATCCTCTGACTGCAAATGAATACAAGGTGGTATACCGAGGTGCTAACAGCGAATGGAACTATTGCTCCTGCTGGGACTTCAAGACATCAAGGTTGGGAACATGCAAGCACATTGAAGCTGTGAAAAAATGGCTGGGGACGAGAAAGGAATATCGAGTTCACAGAGAGATTCCGCCATACACGTCGGTCTATCTTTCATACAGGGAAGAACGGTGCGTGAAGATACGCATCGGAGCGGACAACAAGGAAGAATATGAGAAGCTGGCAAAGGATTATTTCGACGAGGACTCTGTGTTGAAGGAGTCTGCCTTCTACACCTTCGGCGACTTCCTGAACCAGGCAAAGAGAATCAGCGACACATTCAGATGCTATAAAGATGCGACTGACTTCATACTTGACTTCAGGGCGAGAAAGGCAAGGAAGGATATCGTGGCGACTTACGGCGACGAAGAGCTTGACGCTCTGCTCAATGCCAATCTTTATCCCTATCAGAAAGAGGGAATACGCTTCGCAGCAAGAGCCGGCAAGGCTATTATCGCCGACGAGATGGGACTGGGCAAGACCATTCAGGCTATCGGCACCGCCGAACTGCTGAGGAAAGAGGGACTCATAGAATCTGTACTCATACTCTGCCCCACTTCACTGAAATACCAATGGAGAAGCGAAATAAAGAAATTCACGGATGCTGACGTATACGTGATTGAAGGCGGACACCTGAAAAGGAAAGAGGCATACTGCCGTAAGGAGACATACAAGATTGTGTCGTACAACAGCGCATGCAACGACATCAGGATTCTCGGAAAACTACAGACCAACATGCTCATCATGGACGAGGTGCAACGGTTGAAGAACTGGAATACACAGATTTCGAGGGCGGCAAGGAAAATAGAATCCGACTATGCCGTCATCCTGTCTGGCACGCCGTTGGAGAACAAGCTCGACGAACTGTATTCCATAGTAGAGTTTGCAGACAACTTCCGACTCGCACCGTATTACAAGTTCAAGGAAGAACATATCGTGAGCGACGAGACTGGCAAGATATTAGGTTACAAGGGACTGAACAATATAGGAAAACAACTGAGCGACATTCTTATCAGACGGCGCAAGAAGGACGTGAAGCTGCAGATGCCAAGCAGGATTGACAAGAACCTCTTCGTGCCGATGACGAAAGAACAGATGGGTATGCACTCCGAATGGCAGCACCAGGTGAGAATGCTTGTCATGAAATGGCAGAAGCATCACTTCCTGTCGGAGAAAGACCGCAACAGGCTCCTGCTCCATCTTTCACAGATGAGAATGGTATGCGACAGCAGCTATATCCTGGACCAGAAGACGAGATACGACACCAAGGTGGACGAATGTATCAACCTCATAAGCGACATCGTTTGCGAGGAGGGAGAAAAGGTGGTGGTGTTCAGCCAATGGGAGCGGATGACCCGACTTGTGGCTAAGGAACTGAGAAAGAAAGGCATAGGCTTTGAGTATCTGCATGGAGGAGTGCCATCGGAAAAGAGGAAGGATATGGTGGACAACTTCACGAACAATGCCGAAAGTCGCGTTTTCCTTTCCACCGATGCTGGAAGCACAGGACTGAATCTTCAGGTTGCAGCCACTATAATCAACATCGACCTGCCATGGAATCCGGCTGTGCTTGAGCAGCGCATCGGACGCATATACAGGTTGGGACAACAAAGCAACATACAGGTCATCAACCTTGTAGCACCCCACTCCATCGAGGAAACTATGGTGGGCAAGTTGAGGTTCAAGACATCGATGTTTGAAGGAGTGCTCGACAACGGAGAGGATTCCATCTTTGCCGACGACAACAAATTCGGCAAAATCATGGAGACTGTCAGCAGCTTCGTATCAGAGGAGGAAAACAACACGCCGGATGAGAATGAGAACAACACAACCTCCACGGCAGAAGCTATTGTCGCAGCAGAAGAAAATGAGGAAGCCGCAAAAGAAAACAACACAACACCTGAAGAGGACTATAACACAGAAGGCATGCCGCATAACGCAGAATACTTGTCTGACGGAAACGAAACAGACGACAGACAGACTGCCATGAACGAAACCTTTGACAACGAGCCAAACAAATCCCACAAAAAGGCACATCCTAAAGAACTTGTGGAGCAAGGAATATCGTTCCTCTCCGGATTGGCAAAGACTCTGAAATCTCCCGAAGCCACTGCTGCCCTCGTTGACTCCATAACGGAGAAAAACGAAAAGACAGGAGAGACATCGATTAAAATTCCTGTTGAAAGTAAGGAAACGGTAACCAACCTCCTCACTCTTATCGGAAAACTATTTGCAAATCAATAATTAGCAAGACTATTATAATACCCTACAGAAATGCCGCCTTAGCCATCACGGCTAAAGCGGCATTGTCAGTAATTCTATTATGGTTTCAGAATTCTTATTCTATTACTACGAGTGGAGTATCCTCCATCACGCTCTCACCGACCTGAACAAGAACGGCTGTCACCTTGCCAGCCTTCTCTGCCTCAAGGTTGTTTGCCATCTTCATTGCCTCAAGTACGACAACGGTATCACCAACAGCAACTTCGTCGCCAACAGCAACGTTGATCTCTCTTACTACTCCAGGCAGTGGTGCCTTCAGAGCATTGTTGGTGTTCACTGTTGCAGCAGAAGCTGAAGAAGACTCTGCCGCAGGCTGTGGCTGAGCAACAGGCTTTACTACAACCTTCTTCTTCTCTGGCTCTGGCTCCTTCTCCATCTCAACACTATAGTTCTCGCCATTTACAGCGACGGTGGCAATATTCTCAACGATGTCAACAATCTGGACATCATACTTGTTGCCATTGATAGTATATTTGTATTCTTTCATCTCTGTGTAATTATTTTTGAGGTTTGTTAGTCATGCGCAGCAGATGAGACTCCCAATCAGAGTGTCTCTCCTTGATTGTGATAATGCCCGGCTCCTTGTCATGCACATTGTTTCCTTTGAACTCATGCAATGCCAAAGCTATCGCCGCATATACCTCATTATTTGTTTTTCCCATACTATATACTCTATTTGTAATTATCCGCCACGGAAACATAACAGCTCCGTGGCAGATAAAGATTTCAAATTACATAGGAATATTTCCGTGCTTCTTAGCAGGCAGGTTGTCACGCTTAGTAGCAAGCTGTGCCAAACCGCGACAGATGCGGAAACGAGTGTTGCGAGGCTCGATAACATCATCAATGTAGCCATACTTGGCTGCCTGATATGGATTAGCGAACATCTCGGTGTACTCCTCTTCCTTCTCTGCAAGGAATGCCTTAGGATCCTCATGAGTCTTTGCCTCCTTGGCACAAAGCACAGAAACGGCACCGCTTGCACCCATAACAGCAATCTCAGCTGATGGCCATGCATAGTTGAGGTCGGTACGCAACTGCTTGCAACCCATAACAATATGGCTACCACCATAACTCTTACGCAATGTAACGGTGATTTTTGGCACTGTAGCCTCTCCGTAAGCATAAAGCAACTTTGCTCCGTGGAGGATAACAGCATTGTACTCCTGACCTGTACCTGGCAAGAATCCTGGCACGTCAACGAGGCTGACGATTGGAATATTGAAAGCGTCGCAGAAACGAACGAAACGAGCACCCTTGCGGCTTGCATTAACGTCAAGTACACCTGCATAGCATGATGGCTGGTTGGCTACGACACCAACGCTCTGTCCGTTGAAGCGGGCGAAACCAACGATGATGTTCTTTGCGAACTTAGGCTGAACCTCAAAAAATTCGCCATTGTCAACAATTGCTCCGATAACCTTATACATGTCGTATGCCATGTTAGGATCGTCAGGAATGATGTCGTTGAGAGAATCCTCCATACGGTTGATAGGATCTGTGCACTCCTTACGTGGAGCCTCCTCCATATTGTTAGAAGGAATGTAGCTCAAGAGTGTCTTGATCATCTCCATAGCCTCTTCCTCTGTAGCTGCTGTGAAGTGAGTCACACCACTCTTTGTAGAGTGTACGCTTGCACCACCGAGGTGCTCCTGGTCGATATCCTCACCCGTAACAGTCTTCACAACCTTAGGACCAGTCAAGAACATGTATGATGTGTTCTCCATCATAAGAGTGAAGTCAGTCAATGCTGGAGAATAAACAGAACCTCCGGCACAAGGACCGAAGATACCACTAATCTGCGGAATTACACCTGAAGCAAGGATGTTACGCTCGAAAATCTCAGCATATCCTGCCAATGCGTTGATTCCCTCCTGGATACGTGCGCCACCGGAGTCGTTGATACCGATTACCGGTGCACCCATCTTCATACCCATATCCATGACCTTGCAGATCTTCTGAGCCATAGTCTCTGAGAGAGATCCACCATTTACGGTGAAGTCCTGAGCGAAGATGTATACGAGACGACCATCGATAGTTCCGCTTCCGGCTACAACACCGTCACCGAGGAACTGCTTCTTCTCCATACCGAAATTGGTACAACGATGAAGCTTGAACATGTCAAACTCCTCAAAGCTGCCCTCATCAAGGAGCATGTCGATACGCTCACGCGCTGTATATTTTCCACGAGCGTGCTGCTTCTCGATAGCTTTCTCTCCGCCACCCAAGCGAGCTTCTTCACGCTTAGCGATCAATTGCTTGATTTTCTCTAATTGCTTACTCATAATTAATTTATAATTATTAAAAAACTGTTCTTTACCTTTTTAGTGCTCGCACAATTCTGTGAGAATTCCGCATGTTGATTTAGGATGCAAGAAAGCGATATTCAAGTTCTCAGCTCCCTTACGAGGAGCCTTGTCGATAAGACGTACTCCCTTTCCATCACACTCTGCCAATGCATTTGCCACGCCATCCTCAATGCAGAAAGCAACGTGGTGAACACCATGATTGCCCTTGTCGAGCCATTTCTGGATAGTACTGTCTGGAGATGTCGGCTCCAGCAATTCCAGCTTAACCTCACCACACTTCAAAAAAGCTGTCTTCACCTTCTGATCCGCAACCTCTTCTACTGCGTAGCACTCAAGTCCCAAAACGTCTTTGAAATACGGAAGAGCTTCCTCAATGCTCGGAACTGCTATTCCTAAATGTTCGATGTGTGAAATTTTCATATTATTATTGTTATAATTAATATTGCAAAGTTACATATTTTATTTCTACCACACAATCTTTTGCCGTTTTTTACATTTATTCAAGACTTTTTTTCTACGGCAATTGTCAATATGTAAGATTGAGTTGACAGATATGACATTTCAACAGTAATACCGCGCTTTAAATTATCTATTGTAAACCGTCCCTCAAGATTTCCATCATTGCGTATGCCATGCGTCCGCATCTCCTGAAATGCCAGCCTGTCATCGCTATGCAGCTTATACAGTGTTTCTTTTGCACACCAGCACAAAAGAAGTTCTTTCACTGTTGTCAGCGATTCATCCTCGCGCAAGAAACGTCTGGCTATCCGCATCACCCTGTCGTTCATGTATTCCATATCAACAGCAACGTTATGTTTTTTCGAAACAATGACAACGGCATACCCCCTGGTATGACTGATGCCGATTTCATAACCGTTGTCAAGAAACGGGCGTCCGGCATCGTTATGTTCCACAGGTACAGCCTGACCAAACATACTCTCAAGCAAAGCTGCTACAGCCAAACGCTCAAGGCGTCGAGTCTGCGACTTCATAGATGAGATGTCTGGCAGCAGACTATAAAGCGAAGGATTGGCATGCAGGATTTCGTCCTCGCTCTCATCCATACGCCACAAGCCAACTTGCACATCACTGGGCGTTGTTATACTAAGTGGAATTCTTGGCATAATCAGTATTATGGATTACTGTTTTTCATCACCTTTCACTTCTTTAGCGTCACGCAAAATGACCTTCAGAGTGGCGATGCGGCGCTCCTTGACATCCAACACCTCGAAGACGAAGTTTGAATGTTCAAATTTTTCATGCACCTTAGGGAAATCCCCCTTCATCTCCAACACTAGACCAGCAAGGGTATCAGCCTCACCTTCAACGTCTGAGAATTCATCATCGGGAACATTCAATATCCTGCAGAAATCACTCAAGGGGGTCTTGCCATCAAATATGAATGTATTGTTGTTTATCCGTCTGTAGGTTTTCTCATCTTCATCATATTCATCGCGAATCTCACCTACGATTTCCTCCAGCACGTCTTCTAGAGTCACAATGCCACTGGTTCCACCGAATTCATCAACCACTATAGCGATGTGTATTCGGTTATTCTGGAACTCCCTCAACAAATCATCAATTTTCTTGGTCTCCGGAACGAAATAAGGTGGACGGATGAGACTCTGCCACCTGAAGCTGTCCGGTTTTCCGATATGCAACAGAAGATCCTTGATATACAAAACACCACGAATATTATCTGTATTATCCTGATATACTGGTATCCTACTGTAGTTATTATCCACGATGCTACTAATGACCTTGGAGAACGGTGACTTTATATCAATGTCAACTACATCCTTACGACTTGTCATGATCTCCTTCACCGTCTCGTCTCCAAAACGTATGATACCCTGAAGCATACTCTTCTCATCCTTAATGTCATCTTTGTCAGTGAGTTCCAGAGCCTGCCCGAGTTCATCAACGCTCAGAACATGATTTTCCTTCTGCAAAAGACTGTCGGCAAGCACACGACTTCTCAACAATATGTTTTCTATCGGCCAGAACATCTTTCTTGCCACCAAGACACCACCCACGGCACGACGGCAGAACTGCAATGCATTCTGACGAGCAAAGACCTTAGGCATTATCTCACCGAAAAGAAGCAACAGAAAAGTCAAAAGTACTGTTATGCAAACGAACTGCAACCAATAGGCGTTGCCAAAATCAATCAACGACCCAAAAACATAGTTGCAAAGCATAATGATGGTTACATTCACGAAATTGTTTGCCACCAATATCGTGGCAAGCGTACGCTCACTGTCCTTACGGAGCTTGTCTATCCCCAAATCTTTCGGATTCTTCTCCGTGTCCATTTCATTGAGATCCGAAGGAGTAAGACTAAAAAACGCTATCTCAGAACCGCTTGCAAAGGCAGAAGCGCCTAATAAGACAACAGCAAGTAAAGAAGCAATTACCACCCCTAACGTAGGGGTATTAAAGGAAACCTCCTCAAAAGCCTGCTGTAAAAATGATATATCCAATTTTACTAAAATTTAATCAGTTTCATAAAGCCCAAAGGAACAACGCTCTATCAACCAACGCCAGCACATCAGAATGGCGCGTCAGTTTCAGCATTATCATCCTTCACAGCATCTTCAGTTGACGTTTTGGCGCCACCTGCATCCTCCAAAGGACGGACAGAAGACTTTGCCGTCAACATTTCCATATTGTCAACATAGATTTCCGTCACATATTTTTTTTCTCCCTTTTGCCCTGCATACGAACGAGTTCGTATTTTTCCTTCTACAAAAAGCTTGTCACCCTTGTGGACATATTTTTCAACAACCTTTGCCAAATTCCGATAAAAGACGAGATTATGCCACTCAGTTCTATCTGGAACCTGAGTTCCATTCTGCAACGTGTAACCACGCTCTGTAGTAGCAAGAGACAATGTTGCCACAGCCTGATCACGGTCATAATACCTGACATCAGGTTCCTTGCCCACATTACCAATCAACATCACTTTATTCATAGACAGAAATTTAAAACTTATTCAATAAAATAAATCAAAACACAAAGACCCGATCATTTCCAAAGTCCAAGGAATGTAAACTTGAAGTTCTTTCCTTTAGAAGACGGGAACTGGCTCCTGCTATCAACTCGGCCTTTCAGATACTCAACAATACGATTGTAACAATCCAAACCGGAATTAGCCTTACAAGCTGCCACAAAATGAGTATCACGATATTCATGTTTTCCCGTTCCAGGTATCATTACGACACGCTTGAAATCAAGAGTTCCCTGATACCACCCCTGCTTCTGTTCAGAAAGGCGGGTTGCAGCGGTAGGAACAAATTCCCTCTGGTCACCACTCGTCGCGGCACCAGCATTTGAACGCAGAGCCTTCTTCTGTTTGAAGTCAAGCATCGTTGCAGCTTCAGTTTTTATAATAATGAAATAAACCCTCGGACGAATCTTGTAACGTTTAGGATAAAATACATCACTTTCAACATAGTCCCTAATGTCAGCTTCCAAATCCGCATTCATACCAATTTCCTGAATAGATGCCAAAAAGTCTATCGCATCATCAACATTATGAACTAATGTTTCTCTATCAAAGTATCGTAAATATAAATTCATGTGCTTTCTGTATTTTTCAAAAGAGAAAAAAAGAGCGGAAAACGGGACTCGGACCCGCGA
>NZ_FR892601.1:0-1562 GCF_000436015.1 Prevotella sp. CAG:592
TAAATCCTCCCCTGAAGGGAAGGACTTGCTGACTGACAGTAATGGTGACGGGAAGTCTCTCCCTTCAGGGGGAGATTTAGAGGGGGCTCACAGAGTGGTTTGTCTGTCTGCTGGTACTGCAGCCGTTCACTTGGCTTTGATTGGCTGTGGTGTGAAGGCTGGTGATGAGGTGTTGGTGCAGAGTTTCACATTCTGTGCTTCGAGTCATCCTATTACATATCTTGGTGCTAAGCCAGTGTTCGTAGGTTCTGAGGGTGAAACATGGAACATGGATCCTGTTCTGCTGGAGAAGGCTATCGTTGACCGTAAGGAGAAGACAGGAAAATATCCTAAGGCTATAGTGCCTGTAGCTCTGTATGGTATGCCTTACCGCATTGATGAGATTATGGCAATTGCCAACAAGTATGGAATTCCCGTGGTGGAGGATGCTGCTGAAGGTATGGGTTCACGCTTTGATGGCAAGGTGCTCGGTACATTCGGCAAGTATGGTGTGCTGTCGTTCAATGGTAACAAGATGATTACCACTTCTGGTGGTGGTGCACTGATTTGTAATGGAGCCTCTCCTAAATCCTCCCCTGAAGGGAAGGACTTGCAGGATGGAAAGCCTCTCCCTTCAGGGGGAGGTTTGGAGGAGGCTTCAGAGGCTTCCCGGCTTGCCAACGAAATCATGTGGTATGCTACTCAGGCTCGTGATGCTTATCCTTATTATCAGCATACGGCTATTGGTTACAATTATCGTATGAGTAATGTATGTGCGGGTATTGGTCGTGGTCAGATGACTGTACTCAATGACCATATCGCTCATCATAAGCATGTGCAGAAGTTGTATGAGGAGTTGTTGAAGGACGTTCCTGGAGTACATATCCACAAGCAACCTGCCGACCCACGCTATGATGCAAACTTCTGGCTTTGTGCTGCGACACTCGATGCTGACGTGAAGATTCAGGGTCAGGAGAATGCCTACAAGGAAGTCATCAAGACTGCAGTAGGTGGTGCAGCTGGTGTTATCCATGCCGTAGACTCTGCTACAACCGACTGTCAGCCGAATGAAAACGTAGAGGCACTGCGTGTATTCATGCTTGCCAAGAAGGTGGAATGTCGTCCGGTCTGGAAACCGATGCACAAGCAGCCTGTATACGAGGGCGCTCCAGTATACACTAACGGCGTAGAGGAGGATCTCTTCAAAGTCGGTTTCTGTCTGCCTGCAGGTCCGTATGTATCAGATGATGACGTACGATACATTGTAGACTGCATCAAGGAAGCAATCGTACGATAATATATAAGGTTGAAGAGCGATTAATAGATGTGCCGTGCGGAATGCCCGGCTGTCTGTTAATCGCTCATTTTTATTAAGCCCAGAAATAGATAAGGGCAAGAAGAGACTACAGCTGTCGGTCAGAATAAAAAGAGTTTTTATTGGTTGTAATGTTGATAGTTCTCAGAAGGCTTAATGTTGATAGGTCTCAGAAGACTTATCTGACAAAAATACTTGACGCGCTTGATTCAAATATAGGAATTGTGAAGATGCACAAAAAAGATCTATATTATGGCTATAATCAATA
>NZ_FR892602.1:0-11398 GCF_000436015.1 Prevotella sp. CAG:592
AGAAAGCGATTTGGGTTAAACTATACTTCGGCTGTCTAAAGTTTTTCTTTCCGTCGTTCGTTCCACGCAATCTTACTGCAACGTGGTAAACAATATACGTCCGGTACAAATTTATAAAATTTATGCCCAGTTTTCAAGAATTCTTTATAAAAACCTGAAAATAGAAAAAGGGCGTAACTCATTGAGTTACACCCCCTTTATCTATCTTTTATCTACGCTTATCTATGAGCGTCTCATTTGACCTCCTCGAAGTCTGCGTCCTGAACGTCGTCGGCACCGTTGCTCTGTGAGCCGGCGTCGTTCTGGGTGCCACCGGCGTTGGCTCCGTTGAAGCCGGCACCTGCGTCAGCACCTGGCTGAGCGCCCTGATACATCTGCTGTGAGGCAGCCTGCATAACGGTGTTGAGGTTGTTGATGGCAGTGTCGATGGCAGCCACGTCACCACTCTTGTGAGCATCCTTGAGCTGCTGGAGAGCCTGTTCGATGCCTGGCTTCTTGTCGGCAGGAATCTTGTCGCCATTGTCCTTCAGGAAGTTCTCTGTGGTGAATATCATAGAGTCAGCCTGGTTCATCTTGTCGATCTTCTCGCGCTCAGCCTTGTCGGCAGCGGCGTTAGCCTCAGCCTCAGCCTTCATGCGGTTGATCTCATCCTCGCTCAGTCCTGACGAAGCCTCGATACGTATTGCCTGCTCCTTACCGGTGGCCTTGTCCTTTGCAGAAACGTTGAGGATACCGTTGGCATCGATATCGAATGTCACCTCAATCTGTGGCACACCACGACGAGCCGGTGCGATTCCCTCGAGGTTGAACTGACCGATACTCTTGTTCTGGGCAGCCATCGGACGCTCACCCTGCAGCACGTGGATAGTCACGGCAGTCTGGTTGTCGGCAGCTGTAGAGAATGTCTCGCTCTTCTTGCAAGGGATTGTGGTGTTTGCGTCGATAAGCTTTGTCATCACGCCACCCATTGTCTCGATACCGAGAGTCAGAGGAGTAACGTCGAGCAATACGATGTCGCCAACTCCCTCTTCCTTGTTGAGGATGGCACCCTGGATAGCAGCACCCACTGCAACCACCTCGTCTGGGTTAACGCCCTTTGAGGGCTCCTTGCCGAAGTAGTTCTTCACGAGAGTCTGCACTGCTGGTATACGGCTTGAACCACCTACGAGGATTACCTCGTCGATATCTGAAGTCTGGAGCTTTGCGTCGCGGATAGCGTTCTGGCATGGCACGAGACAAGCCTGAATCAGGTTGTGGGCCAGCTGCTCAAACTGTGAACGTGTGAGAGTCTTTACCAAATGCTTTGGCACACCGCCTTCTGCCGTGATGTATGGCAGGTTGATTTCTGTAGACGAAGAGCTTGACAACTCGATCTTTGCCTTCTCGGCAGCCTCTTTCAGACGCTGCATAGCCATAGGATCCTTAGAGAGGTCGATGCCCTCGTCAGCCTTGAATCCGTTTACGAGCCAGTCGATGATCACCTGATCGAAGTCATCACCACCGAGGTGTGTGTCACCATTTGTAGAGAGCACCTCGAACACTCCGCCACCAAACTCAAGGATAGAGATATCGAATGTACCGCCACCGAGGTCGAACACAGCGATCTTCATGTCCTTGTTAGCCTTGTCCACTCCGTATGCCAGAGCGGCAGCCGTTGGCTCGTTCACGATACGGCGAACGTTCAATCCGGCGATCTGTCCAGCCTCCTTGGTGGCCTGACGCTGAGAGTCAGAGAAGTATGCAGGCACTGTGATGACAGCGTCTGTCACCTCCTGTCCGAGATAGTCCTCGGCAGTCTTCTTCATCTTCTGCAGCACCATGGCTGAGATTTCCTGTGGAGTATATTTACGTCCTTCGATGTCTACACGTGGGTAACCACCCTCGTTAACAACGGTGAATGGCACACGTCCTGTTTCCTTTTCACACTGTGCGTAGGTCTCACCCATGAAACGCTTGATAGAATAAACCGTATTCTTAGGGTTTGTGATGGCCTGACGCTTTGCCGGGTCACCAACCTTACGCTCACCGTCTTTTACGAAACCTACCACTGATGGAGTGGTGCGTTTACCTTCGCTGTTAGCGATTACTACCGGTTCGTTACCTTCGAACACTGCAACACATGAGTTTGTTGTACCCAAGTCGATTCCAATAATCTTTCCCATAATTGTATCTATTTTTTATTATTTTCTATATTAATTGATTCCTCAGACTGCTTTCGCAATCTGTCAATCATTTTGCAAAGCCTGTGCCAATGTCACATTATGCCAAAGATATGACATCTTGTCAGACAGGAAGCGGCATTTTCCACTTCTGCCGCCCTTTCTGCGACATTATTTCATGCCCCATAGATACAACACTCCCCACCCTCTCATGAGCATCATCCGAAAATTTCATTATCAATCGTATTCTCCGCTCGGTTTAGATAGTTTGCCGCCCTGCAGCTGTTCCAATACTCACACATGAGTTACCAGCCAGTGAGCAGCGTTTGCGTTTTCGAGGGCAACGATGCCAAGACCGTGGTGGGAAGTCTGTAATCACAAAAAAACAAGTAATATCGACAAGGGGGATGACCAGTCAATGCGACCGGTCATCCCCCATTTTTTTCAGTTTCAGACGGTCATTATGCCGTCAGTGATAACAGATCAGCCTCATCCCAACCAGAAGATATAGGCAAGACTGACACAGCTGATGCTCACCCAAAGCAGCACGCCCTGTATGAGCGGCTTGATGCCAACGCTGCGCAGCGTCTCCCTGGTGAGCGACGCTCCGATGAAGAACAGCGAGAGAGTGATGAGATGTTTGGCGAGTTTCGCCACGGCACCGCTGAACTCGCCACCCACCGACGCCGCAGCATCACCGATCAGCGAGGCATTGCTCAATATGTAGGTATTGAAGATTATCGCCACCACAAACCAGATGATGAAGCGAGGCACACAGCTATACCATGGTTTCGAAGCCCCATCTGTCTGAGCCAGCGAACGGCGGAAGAAGAACGGAGTGACCAGAGCGAGAACCACTATCCACAGCGCCCGCGTCAGTTTGATGGTGGTAGCCACCTCCAATGCGCTCACGCCCTGGCTCGCCACCAGGTCGGGATGCATCTGGTCGTATGCCGCACCGGCTCCCACTACAGAAGAGGTGTCGTGGATGGCAATCGCCGCCCACATTCCGAACTGCTTCATCGTCATCCCCAAGGCATCGCCGATGGATGGGAAGATGAAGAGCGCTATGCCATTGAGCACGAACACCACGCCGAGCGCCACCGACATGCTCTCAGCCTTAGCCTTGATGATAGGACCGACGGCAGCTATCGCCGAACCGCCACATATCGCCGTGCCGGAACTGATCAGATAGCTCGTCTGCGAGTCCACACCTAGCAGTTTCCTGCCGAACAGCCATCCCAGGGCGAGCGTGCCGAACACGCTGACCACGGTGAATATCATTCCCTCGCTGCCAGAGGCGAGCGCCTTGTCCACATTCATTCCGAAACCGAGTCCGATGACGGAATACTGAAGGAGCTTCTTCGACATCGTTTTGTTGAACACCGGGAACGCCTTGCCCAGCAGCAACGCGAAGGCGAAACCGATGGCAAGAGCCACCGGCGACGACACCCAATGTGCTATCCACGACAGCGACCCCATGTCGAGTCCGAACACTTCTTCGGCGAATCCCAACAACAGCGACACGCCGATAACAGCCACAACAACGATGTAGCAGATTTCATTTCTTCTTTTCATTACGATTGATGTTTTATCGATTGTTTCAAAAAAACTTGCAAATTCATGCAAAGGTAATCATAATCAGTATATTTACAATGTTGCCTGCATTTTTTGTTTCTTTTTTATCTATAACCTTGATTCTGGAACCGATATTTTTCATAAATTTGCAGGATTGTATCGCAACGACAAGCAAAAAGAAGAACAAGGAAGGAGCATACTGTAAATGAAGAACAAATATATGATAATCGCCATACTCGCTGCCGTATGCTTCGCAGCGGCAATAGTCTATGCCCTGCGCTGGCGGATGGAAGAGGAGCTTCCACAGAAGCCCACCGCCGTGCGCCGCATAGCGACAAGGAAAAGGCAGGCACCGGAAAAGAAACCGGAAAATAAGAAACCTGAGGAGAAGAAGGAGCCCACCACCCCACCGTTCATCAACGGCACCGTGACCGACACGGAAGGCAATCCGATGGCGGGCGTAGTGGTGAGCAACGGCATTGACTGCGCCGCCACCGACTCGCTGGGACGCTACAAACTGCCCAACGACTCCACGGCACGCTTCGTATTCTTCACCGTGCCGGCAGACTGCGAGGTGCCCGTACACTCTGCAAAAGACCACACCGCACATTTCTACAAGCCCATCATCAAAGGTGTGTCGCGATACAGTTTCACACTGAAGAAGCTGGAGGGAGGAGTGGAGAAATACTACAAGATGATAGTGCTTGGCGACCCACAGGTGACCAACGACTTCAACCCATACTACAACGGTCCCGACGACAAGCCGCTGGAAATCGGCGATGTGGAGAGGTTTGCCACGGAAACGATGGCTGACATAAGGCGCACGATACGTTCGCTGCCACAAGAAACACCGATCTATGGGCTCAGCATGGGCGACGACGTGCAATACTACGGCGGTTTCAACCCTATGCTCGAAAAGCAGATAAGAGAAGTGCTCGGTTCGTCGAAGATGAGGATATTCTCCGTCATCGGCAACCACGACCAAGACAACAACCCGGAATATCTGAACAAATGGGAAGAGGCATGGGGACCGACAGACTATTCATTCGACCGCGGCAACGAACACTATGTGTGTTTCAACAACGTGAGGTTCCACGGCAAATACGCCTCATACTATTCGCCCGGCGAACTCTCCGACAGTCAGATGAAATGGCTGCGACAAGACCTGGCGCTGACGCCCAAGAGCAAGAAGGTGGTGCTATGCTACCACATCCCCTTCACCTTCGGCACCAGTCCCTTCGGCAAAGCCCGTCCTCTCAGCGCCGCTCATGAGAAGGGCCACTACTCATCATCGCGTCTGCCGGCATTGCTCTCGCTGCTCAGAGAATTCAGCGGAGGCTACGAGCTGTTCTGCGGACACACGCATTTCGCCATCAACCACGAGACGGAGATTGACGGCCACCACGTGATAGAACACTGCCATGCCGCCGCCTGCGGAAACATCTGGCAGTCAAACATCAACATCTGCGGCACTCCGAACGGATATTACGTTTACACATTCAGAGGCGGCCGCATGGTGAGCTGCTACTACAAAGGCACCTTCTGGGACGCCCACAAGCAAATGACACTGTTTCATGCCGACACCGACTTCAACGGCGAGTCTTATGCCGCCGACTGGGACCTTCCTCGCGACCGCAGGATAATAGTAGCCAACGTATTCAATGCCGACTCCCGCTGGCGCATCACTGCCGAAGAGAACGGAGTGGAATATCCCATGCAGCGCATCAACTCAAAGGGACAGGACGCCTTCGCCACCGGCTACCACCACAAATATGCCGTGGCAACGAGTTTCCGCTTCATCAGCAAGCAGAACAGCTATCTCATCATGAACCACCTATATTATTATGAGCCGAAGAGCGCCGAATCCAAAATAAGGATAATAGCCCGCGACCCCTACGGCCACACATTCACGGAAGATGCCGAAAACATTGTCACGGACCCCTTCTTCAACTATGCACATTATTATAAGTAGACAAGTTGACGAGTAGACAAGAGGCATAGAGACAAAAAGACGAGTAGACAAAGAACATTAGTATTGAAAACTTGCTATCACAAGCAATACTAATCTCCTTGTCTACTCGTCTACTTGTTTACTTGTCTACTCGCCAAGAATCACTTCCACATCACCTTGCGGCAAGTGCCATCAGAATATCTCACGATATACATTCCGCCATGACGAGGAGCGTCAGTCAGCTGTCCGCTGACAGTATATACCGATACCACCTTGGCATTCTGCTGCACATCAGAGCCGGCGGTCACTATGCCGTCCATCTTGCCCTTGTATTCCACACATGGAGCGATAGCCATCGACGTAGGGTCGTCGGTATTCTCAAACCACTTGAAGGAGCCGAGTCCGTTGCCATTTTCGTCCTGATCCTCCACGAGCTGCCATGCCGTGTTCTTGTTGCCTTCACCACGGCGCAGACAGAAGATGGAGATGTCGTCGCTGGTATACGGCGATTCTTCGAGAGAAGAGTTAGGGAATGGTCCCACCACTACAAAGAACTCCTCGCCGGCCTTCAGGTCCACCGTAGTGTCGAGATTGAACTTGGTGGCAAGATAGTCGTCGTCGCTATATTGCAAGTCTGCCGTCTTTACCGTAGATGTGGCGAGCACCTCTCCCGGTTCACCGTTGTCTGCCACGGCATTCACCGTGAGCACGATAGGACAATCGGCATCGAGAGCCGTTACCGAAGCGAAGTATACCGCAACCTCTGAAATGGTGGCATTCGCCAGAGGCGCCTTGTATTTCTCTGCAAACTTGTTGATGCCGAGCCAGTTGCTACCGGCATAGTTGCCATACCAGCCCAGAGTGATCTTCTCAAGACTCTTGTTCTCCTCGCTGCTGATATTCCACACATACTGTGCGCCACCTGCCTGCACCGCATATTGCAATACGTCGTTGCTCTGTCCGGCGGCATTCTTCGCAGTCAGGCCCACGCTGACGGTGCCCTTCTTGATGAACGTCACCGTAGGATTCTGCTCCGTGCTCGTCTCCTTGTCGGCAAACTGGAACACCCAGTTCCATTCCGTAGGATTTCCAGTTGACAGGTCGCGGAACGTCACCGGAACGTCTGTAGGCACGAACACGCCAACCCACGGACTCTCATATCCCTCTTCCGGCAATCCGATGAGAGCCGTTGGAGCTTTCTGTGAAACCACCACCAGACCCTTGCGCTCCATCTTGTCGCTTTCGTCACCACGCTTCACGGTGAGAGTGACATCATAGGTTCCTGCCACGTTGTATCTCACCACAGGATTCTCCTCTGCAGAGGTCTCCGTGTCAGCACCAGGGAATTCCCATTGCAGCGTCTCCGGACTGCCCTTGGCAAGACTCTTGAACGTTATGCTCTCACCTTCGAAGATATGAATCTCATCTGCTGCGGCAGGGTCTGACTTGACAAGGCGGAAACCATCAAGGGCAAGATCCTCGCCTCCAAACGGATAGTCGAACACGAACTTCACTTTCTTGCCTGTGTATGCAGCAAGGTCGAACGAGAATTTATTCCAGCCAGGTCCTGTATAAGAATTATCCTGCGCCCAGTCGAAAGCATTCAGCAGAGTGGCGCTCTCATTGGTTTCTGTATCAATGATGTTGAATGTCCACTTGCCGAAAACGAGGTATGGTGCCTGGAAGTATGCGTAGAATTCAACGTTGCTCCCCTCCTCTATTGTCAGCTCCGGACTCGTGAGCTTTGCATTGCCCGTTTCCTGAGCATTATAGGATATTGCGATGGAATATGCGTCGTCTGCCTTTATAGAACTGAACTTCTTGTTTACAAGATTCCATCCGTTGTCTGCTGTCCAATCATTCATCTCCTCTGCAGAGTCAAACCCCTGGTCGTAGTATGCCGTCGCCGCCCTGTCGGTGGTGAAATCGGCCTCCAGCGGTTCGTTGATGACGAACTGTGCCGTAACGACCTCACTATTCTGGTTGTATCCACGTGTCATGACATACAGAGTGCAGCTCTTGTCTATAGTAAACGAGGTGGTCTTGCCTTCCACTACAGTGCTCTTCGTATAGTCATCCTGGAATTCCTCGGCATCCTTTGCCTCGGTGGAATACCATATCGTCACGGCATTCTCGTCATCGGTAGTCACCGTGACCTCCTGCGGAGCGTCGAACGTGCCGCCCGGCGGAGTCACCACCGGAGTCTTCAGCGGCTGCTTGGCCTCAACGGTGACAAACATCTTTGCCGCTCCCGGCTTGAACTCGTCATTGCCGGCAAAGGTGGCAGTGATGATAACGGTCTGAGTGAACTCCACATACGAAGTGGCAAGAAATCCCTTGTCGTCAACCGAACATACGTCCCATTGCGACGAACTGTATTCTATCGGTGACAGCTTGTTCGGATTGAGCAGGTCGGCATATCCGTCATCGCCTGATGTGAGCGTGATGTTCTGCTGACAGAAGCTCAGCTGCGGATCTTTGCGTATCACATACCTTGCCTCAACCACATCACTGTATTCCTCTCCTTCCTGCGCCACGGCCTTTACGACGGTGGTCTCCGCGATATCCAGAGGAGCGGTGTAGGTCATACGGGAGCCGTCGGCCAGTTTAGGATTGCTGCCGTCGGTGGTATAATATATGATACGGTCAGCCGCCGTTGTCGCCTCTGTGGTTATCGCCACGCTCTGCGCCTCGTCGTAGGTTCCGGCGGCTGGTGTGAATACCGGCGGCATGACGGCAGACTGCTCCTTCTCGTAGTCCACTTCTATCTTGCGCAGATAGACAGGTCCCTTGTTCTCGCTCGTCTGGTTTATCGTGATTTCTATCTCTCCTTCCCGGGCATCGGCTATGGTGAATGCAAACTCCGTCTCTGCGGCAGAGAGACTTGCCGAAGCCGACTTGCCGCACTGATAACTGCTGCCGTTCACCCTCACTGAGACATCTCCGGCATATTCAGCTTTCTGCAGATAGGCTTTGACGCGCACTGCCGTCACCTTGCCGACTATGCCGCCGGTCCAGAGTCTGACGCTTGATGGCGGTTCGGAAGCAGAACCGACATACTGTCCTTTGTTTGCCGTATAAGCATAAATTGTGGTACCCACTGCAGAGATGTTCCACTGCAGTCCGTTCAGCTCTGCGGTATAGAAATCCTTTTCCACACGGTTTGTGCCGAAGTTATAGAATCCCTGTCCGCCATTAGCTTTTGAAGTATTCCACTCAAACGACCATGTGTCGGCATTCACCACCTGGGGCAGCAATGCGAGCAGAAATGCAAATAAGAATAGATAGTTCCTCTTCATAAGCATAAATGTTGAGAGTAAGACAAAAATGTTTCTTTCTGTAAGCGAAACAACGCTACAAATATACAACAATTAATCATACAAGCAAAAATAATTACGATTAATCAGTATATTTCTTGATAAATCCATAAAATAGAAATTGACCAAGCAAAGATTACAGCTCTTTGCTTGACCGACATCCTATTGTTCTTCCTTTAAACCCAAATCGACCATTAGGCCGTTTCAATGTGATATTTTACAACTGCTTGCAGTCTTTTGTCATTTATAAGGCGTCTTTTGCCTGTTTTTAATTCACAATAGTCCGCTATTACTCATTAAAAGCCAGACAAAATCCACTCTTTTAAAAATCAAAATCCAGGCAAGCCCTAATGACCGTTTTGGGTTTATAGTGTCGCATCTGGAATCAACATGTGCTGCGAAGTATCATAGTATCATTCTTGGCCGCCGCCAAGCCTCTAAAGCTCTATAGACTAAAGACTTAACCAGATGATACTTTTCTGGATATTTTACAGAAAAGTATCATTGATGTATCATAGAAGTATCATGCCTTTCGGCATCCCATATTTCCCCCCACGCCAGGGGGAAGACATCCCCACATTAGGGGGTTCTGTTCCCCACGGCGTGGGGGAAATCCGAGGTCAATATTTTACGAATTACAAGTCTATGTTTTACGAATAGCAAGTCTATGTTTTATTCATGAAATGCCGGTTGTCCTTGTCATTGTTTATGGTTTTGTTTTGGCAAACATACCCAATAACAAAATACAGGCAAAATACGTTCGTAAAGGAGATGCCAAAAGCGGACAAATGTAAATAAAACATTAAACTGTCCAGACAATTACCAGATGGTTTTTTCGTCATAAATAACACACAAGTATCTGATTCATAAGCACTTCCACTTACACGACCAGATGGTTGACGGTTTTCTTGAAAAATTCGTTGATTTATGAAAAAACCGTTGTAGCAACACGAATCCATCTATCGGGATGCATTAACCCCCAAACGGTCTAATGACCGGTTTGGGTTAAACCTACCAATACCCATCACTCCACATCTCCCGGTCTCACTCCGTATTCCTCCTTGAATCTCTTGGCGAAATACGACGAAGTGGTAAAACCTACTTCGTAGGCTACTTCGGAGATGTTCTTGTCGGTGGTTTCGAGCAGGCGCTTTGCCTTTGCCAGACGGGCTTTGCGAAGGAGGTCTACCACAGAATAGCCGGTGAGCGCCTTCACCTTGCGATAGAGCTGCACACGGCTGAGTCCCATCTCGCTGCCAAGGTCTTCTACGGAATAGTCGGCATCGGGGATGTGGCGCTTTATGACATCGCGCAACTGGGAGACGAAGGTCTGGTCTTTCTCGCCGAGAGCGTCCTGCTCCTGCTGTTCCTGCTGCGAACCGGAGAAGATGAGCTTCAGCTGCGAACGGCTCTTCAGCAGGTTGGCGACACGTGCCATAAGGGTGTCGACAGAGAATGGCTTGGTGATGTAGGAGTCGGCTCCCGTGTTGTAGCCCTCTATCCGCTGATCTTCCAAGGTTCTTGCCGTGAGAAGTATCACGGGGATGTGGCTCGTGGCGATGTCGGTCTTCATGCAGCGACAGAATTCCAGTCCGTCCATCACCGGCATCATGACATCGCATACCACCAGCTGCGGCACGTTCTTCTTTGCCACCGAGAGGCCCTCTTCGCCATTCTGCGCTTCCATCACATTGTATGAAGACGAGAGAACGGAACGTATATACGACCTCATGCCGGCATTGTCGTCGATGACGAGTACGAGAGGGCGGTCGCTGTCGTAGTCTTCGCTGCCTGTCACCAGCGAGAGGTTTCGTTCCGCCACGACATCCTTCACCGAATAATCGTCGATGAGCTGCGTGTCGGACTGTATCTCGGTCTGCTTGTCAAGCGTGGCGTCATATCCCGGCTGGGAGTCGGGGATGACGAAGGAGAAGGTGGATCCACTGCCCTGCCGGCTCTCCACCTGCACCGTTCCATGGTGTAAGTCTACATAAGCCTTCACGATGGCGAGTCCGATACCCGTGCCACCCACGGAGTCGGCAGCCTGATAGAAGCGTTCGAAGATATGGCGTTGGTCTTCCTCCGACATTCCCTTTCCAGTGTCTGCAACGCTGACCGTGCATCTGCCGCCGGCATGAGCCAGCGTCACGGTGATGGTGCCCTTTGCCGGAGTGTATTTCAGGGCGTTGGTCATGAGGTTGAAGAACACATGAGCTATCTTCTCACGGTCGGCAATCACGATGCTGCGGTCCTCGCTTGTCTCCACACCTACGCTGATGCCCTTTCTCTCTGCCACGGCACTGAAATCCTCTGTCCATGCCTTCAGGTCGGCGGCGATGTCGAAGCGGTTGAGAGAGAGTTTCGCCTTCTCGTTCTGTATCTTGCGGAACTCC
>NZ_FR892602.1:11417-13597 GCF_000436015.1 Prevotella sp. CAG:592
GGAACTCCAGTATCTCACTCACCATCTGGGAGAGGATTCCCACGTTGCGACGTATCATCTCAACGAGTTTCCGCATTTCGCCACTGATGGTGGGACTATCCGCCAAGCGTTCGGCAGGTCCGGAGATGAGGGTGAGCGGAGTGCGCAGCTCATGGGAGATGTTGGTGAAGAAGCGCAACTGCGTCTGAGTCATCCTCTCCATGTCGTCGGTCATCTTCTTCTGCTTCTGAATGCTCTCCTGCAGCTGGGTATTGTATCGCTTCTTTGCCAGATATGCCTTCAGGGCAAGCACACAGACGATGATGAGCATCGCCACGAGGAAGAGTAGCATGAAGAGATAGCTGCGCTGGGTGTCGAAGGCATTGGTGGTGTTTTCCACCCTGCGGCTCAGCGATATCAGATTGTCGCTCTGGCGCTTTATTTCTTCGTCTTGCATGAGCAGCACGTTAGCGTTGTCGGTGGTGACGAGCGCCGAGGAGAGGAGGTTTTCTCTCTTGAACTTCCTCTTCTCTAATATGTCCAACGCCAGCTGCAACACTTTGTCGCCCCGTGTGGGATAGATATACGAAGCCAGCAGTTCGCCGTCTCTCACCATCTGCAGTCCGCCGCCTTCGAGCGCCACGGCGTCGATGCCGAGAAACTTTATCTTGTCGAGATCCAGATGATGCTTCCTGGCTGCCTCTATCGCCCCTTTTGCCATGCGGTCGTTATGGGCGAAGACGTAGTCGAACTCGGCGTGAGGACCCGACAGAAGGGAGTCCATCAGATGGTAGGCTCTCTCTTGGGTCCAGTCTGCCATCAGATGGCCCACGATATCCATGTTGGGATGAAGGGCTGCCTCATGATCGAAACCGTCCAGACGGGATTTTGCCGGCGACGACGACTGCAGACCGCAGATCTCGAGAATGCGTCCGCTCCCGTCGATACGAGAGGAGAGGAACTTTGCGATGTTGCGTCCCATCTCCTCGTTTTCGGCACCGATATATGCGGTGTATTTGGAGGATGACGTGCGGCGGTCGAACATTATCACCGGTATTCCCTTGTCGTAGGCTCTGTCCATTGCCTTCGCCACATCTCCCTGTATCGGCGCTACGATCAAGAGGTCTACGCCCTGTTCCACCAACTTGTCTATCTGCTTTATCTGTTTATCCACATCATCGTCGGCAGAGACGATACGGAGTTCTATGTTGTCATGGGGTAAGGTGGCGATGCGGAGTTCATCGTTCATCTTTTTGCGCCAAATGTCCTCGCTGCACTGCGACACGCCGATGACGTATTTGGGAGTGCGTTTTCCGCATGATATGAATGCGATGACGAGCAGTGCCGCCAGCATCCAGCGTATTGGATTCAGAGTTTTCATAAGCAGTAGTATTATACGGTTTTGCATCAGCTGATGCTTTTTTATTGGATATTATCTTATGGGTGTCTGCAACGGCTATTTCTTCCGGGTATCCGGAAGCAGTCCGGCCACGATGCCGAGCAGCGGGAGGAAGGCGCTGACACGGAAGATATAGTCAACGCTGGTCTTGTCGGCGAGCCATCCGAAGAAGGCGGCCCCCAGACCGCCAAGGCCGAACATCAGTCCGAAGAAGATGCCGGCGATGAGTCCGAGCTTGTCGGGCATGAGGTCGGTGGCATACACCACGATGGAGGAGAACGCCGAAGCTATGACAAGTCCTGACATGAACGCCATGACCACCGTGAGCCACAGGCTATCTACAAACGGCAGCGCCAAGGCGAAAGGAGCTGCACCGAGGATGGAGAACCATATCACGTACTTCCTGCCGAAACGGTCGCCGAATATGCCGCCAGCCACCGTGCCGATGGCGAATGCAGCGAGGAAGGCGAAGAGGCAGAGCTGTGAGGTCTGCACACTGACATGGAATTTGTCGATGAGGAAGAATGTGAAATAGTTGGTGATGCATGCCGTATAGAAGTATTTTGAGAATACCAGCACCACGAGGATAATGAGCGCCATGTGTTTGCTACGCTCCGAGATGCTCGTGTTGGGAGCTGGGGCGGCGATGGAATGATCCTCTCGGTAGGCTATCAACGCCTTATACCATCTGCCCACCTTCAGCATTATCAGCGAAGCGAATATTGCAGCGATGGCAAACCAGGAGATTGCCCACTGTCCGAAAGGGAGCACTATGACTGCCGCCAACAGCGGTCCGACGGCC
>NZ_FR892602.1:13602-14176 GCF_000436015.1 Prevotella sp. CAG:592
AACAGCGGTCCGACGGCCGACCCGCCGTTGCCGCCCACCTGGAAGATAGACTGCGCAAGACTTTTCTTGCCTCCCGATGCCATCTGCGCCACTCGGGAGGCTTCGGGATGGAATACAGTGGAGCCGAAGCCGATGACGCTCACCGCGAGGATGATCATCCAGAAATTGCCGGCAAAGGCAAGCAGGAGGAGTCCGGCCAGTGTGAAGCACATGCCCAGCGAGAGGGCATAAGGCCGCGGATGGCGGTCGGCATAGAGCCCGGTGAAGGGCTGCAGGATGGATGACGCCAACTGGAACACGAAGGTGATGAGTCCGATCTGGGCGAACGAAAGCGAGAAATCTTCTTTTATCATCGGATATATCGATGGTACCACCGACTGTATCATGTCGTTGAGGAAATGGGATATGCTTATAATTATAAGTATGGCATAGGCTGTGCCCTGCATAGCCTTCGTGTTGTCAGCATTACCGCCTGACGTTGATGTTGATGTAATAGTTCCTTTATCGTCCATCTTATCCTTTTCCATTTCTTTTTAATTTGATTGATATGCTGAGGTGCAGCTTATCTTATGCA
>NZ_FR892603.1:0-9406 GCF_000436015.1 Prevotella sp. CAG:592
AAGCGATTTGGGTTTAATTTGATTTGAAAATGAAGCTGAATGAAACAACTACCCTATTAGGAATACAAGCAAGCCTAATTCTCAAAATTCCGTCAAATGGCAACGTTTACGCTAATTAAGTTTAAGAATAGAGGTGAATATTTCAGTATGAAGAATAAAAAATGTAATTTTGAAGCAAAATTGATTTAAATAATCCGCTCAAATTACCTGTCTGCCCCATCGCAGACAAACTTTCAAAACACGAGTAGAAACAAGGAGAATAACTAAACATAAACAATAGATATGACAAGAAACAAGATAGTCACTTTTGGTGAAATCATGCTACGCATGACGCGCCCCGACAAACAGCGCATCACGCAGGGCAGCGAATGGCTTGGACTGTTCGGCGGCAGCGAGGCCAACGTGGCCGTGTCGCTTGCTATGCTGGGCGACGAGGTGGAATACGTGACCCGACTGCCCCGGAACAAAATCGGCGACGCCTGCAGGAACGAAATCCGCAAATACAACGTTGGCACAGATTTCATCGCCTATGGCGGCGACCGTCTTGGACTCTATTACTACGAGGAGTCGGCTGCGCTCCGGGGGTCGAGCATCGTGTACGACCGCGAAGACTCTTCGCTCACCATGATGCAGAAAGGCATGATAGACTGGAAGGCGGCTTTTGCCGACGCCAAGCTGTTCCACTGGTCAGGAATCTCATGCGCCCTGTCAGAAGGAGCCGCCAGTGCCACACGCGAGGCAATAGAAACGGCTGGCGAAATGGAACTTGTGGTGTCGTGCGACATAAACCACAGGGCAAACCTGTGGAAATATGGCGCTGATGCCCACGATGTGCTCATGCCGATGGTGGCACAGAGCGACATAGTTTTCGGCACGGCTGGCGAATGGCAGCTAATTACGGGTCTTAAAGCCCCCGACTTCAAAGCCACTTCAAGCGACTACGTATTGGAAGAAGGGGCTTATCTCGAATTCTTCCGCCATGCACAGAAGATACTGCCCAAGGCGAAGAAGATGATCATAGCGCTGCGCAACACGCTCTCTGCCAACCACCACCTGCTCTCAGGAGTGCTCTATGCCGACGACAGGCTCTACACGGCGCGTGTCTACGACATAGACAACGTGCTCGACCCGATGGGCGTGGGCGACGCTTTCATCGCTGCCTACGTGCATGCCTTCTCCAAGAACGGCAACGACAACAAGAAGTGCCTCGACTTCGCCCTCGCGGCTTCTGCATTGAAAAATACCATCCCCGGCGACTTCAATCTCGTAACAGAAGAGGAGGTGGAGGAAATCATCTGACATACTTATCATGAAAAGCAACAGCAAAGAGATAGACATGCTCCACGGACCGCTGCTGAAGAAGATTCTCGTCTTCGCCCTGCCCTTGGCTCTAAGCAGCATGATGCAGCAGCTGTTCAATTCAATCGACGTGGCTGTGGTGGGACATTTCGCCAGCAGGGAGGCACTCGCCGCCGTGGGCAGCAACGGACCGGTGATAAACCTTCTCATCAACCTCTTTATCGGCGTATCGATGGGAGCCACGGTGGTCATATCCAACCACATCGGACAAAGAGACGACAACAGCACGAAGAAGGCAATCAGCACGGCGGCATTCGTGGCCGTGGCAAGCGGAATATTCCTTATGTTCCTGGGCTTTATGGCAGCAAGACCCATCCTCGAACTCATCGACACGCCCGACGACGTGCTCGATCTTGCCGAACTCTATCTCAGGATATATTTCTGCGGAATGCCTTTCCTCATGGTGTTCAATTTCGCCGCAGCCATCCTGCGAAGCATCGGCGACACGAAGCGTCCGTTATACATTCTGATAGCGGCAGGAGTGGTGAACGCCTTGCTCAACCTCTTGCTCGTGGTGGTCTTCCACATGAGCGTGGCTGGCGTGGCAATCGCCACGTGTATAGCCAACGCCATAAGCGCCACGCTGATAGTGAGGATCCTCATCAGCGAAGCCGAGCCCTACAAGCTTGACGTGAAGGGTATCCGCGTGGAATGGAAGGAGCTGAAAAGGATGCTCCAGATAGGTGTGCCGGCAGGAATACAGGGAATGATTTTCTCATTTTCCAACGTGCTCATGCAGTCGGCAATCAACGGCTACGGCTCGGCGGCGATAGCTGGCTCGGCGGCGGCCCTCAATTATGAGTGTTACTGCTACTTCATCGTTGCTGCCTTCAGCGGAGCGGCGATAAGTTTCGTAGGACAGAATTATGGTGCCGGCAACATGCTTCGGGTGAAAAGGATTTACTGGATTTGCATGGCTCTGAGCTTCGCCTTGTGTTGTATTTCCAACCTCCTCATAGCTTGGCAGCACGACCTGTGTCTCAGCGCTTTCTCCACCGACGGCGAGGTGCTCGACTATGGTTCAAGAAGGATGATGGTGGTGCTCACCACCCAATGGATAGCATGCAGCTACGAGATTTCGGGTGCTGCCCTCAGAGGTATGGGACGATCGATGCTGCCCACGCTGATTACAATCGTGGGCACGTGTCTGCTCAGGATATTCTGGATATTCGTAGTGGCACGCCATTGGCACGGCTTCCAGACACTAATGGGGATATACCCCGTTTCGTGGATGATAACGGGTTGTATGATGCTCACGGCTCTATATCTCACGTTCAGAAAAATGGAAACGCAAGAAGCTGCATAAAAGAAAATCAGATTCAACAGGAAACAATAATATGTACGAAAACAACACCCTCTATGTCTCCGACCTCGACGGAACGCTGCTCAACGACTCTTCGATACTATCGCCTGTCACAGAGCGGACGCTCAACGAGCTGATTGCCGATGGGGCGCTCTTCACCATCGCCACGGCACGCACTCCTGCCACCGCCGTAGACCTGATGAGAAACGTGAATACCAACATCCCGTTCATCGTAATGGCTGGATGCGCTCTATGGGACAACGGGCGCAGGGATTACATTTCGGCAAGGACAATCTGCCCTAACCACATGGCAAGAATCCTCGGCATCTTCGAGCGCCGGGGCAGCCATCCCTTCGTCTACCACCGCCGTGGCAACAAGATAGTGGTGGAGCACGTGAGCGAGATGACCGATGCCGAACTCGACTTCATCCGTCCGCGCATCCTTTCGCCATACAAATGCCTTGAAACCGTGGAGGGTTCTGAGCTGAACATCGACACAAGCGACGTGATGCTCATCTTCGGCATGGGCAACTTTGACCATCTCAGAGCCATCGCCGATGATATCGACAGGGAGAGAATCCCGTGTTCATACAACTGCTACCATGATATCTTCGACAAGGGTCTGGGCTTCATCGACATCTATATGGAGGGCACCACAAAGGCGCTTGCCATCGAGCAGGTGAAGGCTGCCACGGGTGCCGAGCGAGTGGTGGTGTTCGGCGACAATCTGAACGATATCCCGATGATGCGTGCCGCAGATTGGAGCGTGGCGGTAGAGAACGCCTATTCTGAAGTGAAGCTCGCCGCCAGCGAGGTCATAGGGCTTAATACCGACGATGCCGTGGTGAAATGGATAAAGGAAGACCGTTTCCGTTTAAAGTCCCCCCAGATCCACTCTTCTAAAATTCAAAGCCCAAGCAAGCTTTAATGGCCGGCTTGGACTCAAATCATTTCAGTTCCAACGCCACCACATTCTCCACATGCGGAGTATGCGGGAACATGTCTACGGGCTGTACAGCCACCACCTTGTACAAACGGTCGAGGAGCTGCAGGTCGCGTGCCTGTGTGGCAGGGTTGCAGCTCACGTATACGATGCGTCTCGGCTTTGCCCTGAGGATTGTCTCCACCACGTCTGGATGCATTCCGGCACGTGGCGGGTCGGTTATTATCACATCGGGACGGCCATGACCGGCAATGAACTCGTCGGTAAGAATATCCTTCATGTCGCCCGCAAAAAAGAGCGTGTTGCCGATGCCGTTGATGTCCGAATTCACCTTGGCATCTTCGATAGCTTCGGGCACGTATTCAATCCCCACCACCTTCTTGGCGCTGCGTGCCACGAAGTTGGCAATCGTTCCCGTTCCGGTATAGAGGTCATAGACAACCTCCTCGCCTGTGAGACCGGCGAACTGGCGTGCCACGGAATACAGATGGTATGCCTGGTCGGTGTTGGTCTGATAGAAACTCTTCGGTCCCACCTTGAAGCGAAGACCCTCCATAATCTCGAAGATATGGTCGTTGCCTTTGTAGAGAGTCAGCTCCAGGTCGCCGAATGTGTCGTTACACTTCTGGTTGTCAACATATAGCAGCGAGGTTATCTGCGGGAATCTGTCTGCCAGCGCCTCCATGAGCTGCAGCGAGCGCTCGCGGTCGCCCTCTTCGTCGTAGTGGAACTGCACGAGCACCATCCACTCTCCTGTATTCGAATTCCTCACCATAACGTCGCGCAGCAGCCCTGTCTGCTGTCTGAGGTCAAAGAACGTGAGGTCGTTGTCGATCGCATACTGATAGATGAAGTTTCTGATTTCGTTTTGCAATCCGTCCATCAGATGACAGTTGTGGATTGGCAGAATCTTGTCGAAGGCTCCCGTGATGTGGAATCCTATAGCCCTCATCTCCCCTGCCGGCTCACCGCTGGCAATCTCCTCGCGAGTCATCCATCGCTTGTTGGAGCAGCCGAACTCCAGCTTGTTTCTGTATTCGCGAATCTTCCGGCTGCCGAGGATCGGCATGAACTCCGGCAGCTCCACCTTTCCGATGCGTGTGAGCTGCTCATACACCTGCCGCTGCTTCATCTCGAGCTGCTTATCATATGGCAGGTTCTGCCATTTACATCCGCCACACACTCCGAAGTGCTCGCAGAAAGGCTCTTCCCTCACGGCACTTTTCTCTACGAAGCGTATCACTTCAGCTTCCATATAGCTATGTCTTTTCTTCCTCACCTGCAGGTCTACTATGTCGCCCGGCACGCAGAACGGCACAAACACTACCATGTCGTTCACTCTCGCCAGCGACTTACCCTCAGCCGCACAGTCGGTTATCTGTATGTTCTCAAGTATTGGTAACGGTTTTTTCTTTCTTGCCATAATTGTCATTATTTCTGTATCATTGCCGCAACCTTCGGATTACGGCTTATTGTCAGGAAGCCATCCGCCAGGACTGACTGACGGCGACTTCTCGTTTGCAACTGCAAAGATACGAATATATGGAGGGAAAAACAAATAAACGGACTTCCACAATCTGCAAAATTCTGTTAATAAAGCGCTGTGTCCACGTTAATAGATAATAGGCTCATCCGACAAATGCGTAGTTTTTATTGTGTAGCGAAGAACCAAATAGTCAGCCTTTCGCGAAGCAGACTTGGGGCATTACCATTCCATAACCATGGTTCTTTTCATTGGCTTTTAATAGACTTTTGGGGTAAGAACCAACAGTTTTTTGCATCGTTCCAACGACTTATCAAATCCCAATCGGTCATCAGGACGCTTAAACTGCCAAGATAAAAGCAACACACTAGTATACCTGCCGACTCAAATAAAATCTTCGATGGATATATACCCGCATCTATATATTAAATAATGTAATTACAGACACTTTTGTAACAAGAATTTACCAAAACAACATTTTATTAAAAAAAAAAAACGTAAACATTTGGAAGTTTAAACAAAACTCCATACCTTTGCACTCGCAATTCGGAAATCACTAAACCGATAGCAATTGAAAATGCGCCTGTAGCTCAGTTGGTAGAGCATCTGACTCTTAATCAGAGGGTCCAGGGTTCGAACCCCTGCAGACGTACTTAAGGAGGCTTTTAAAAGTCTCCTTTTTTTGTGTATATACCTATTCTACACAAAATAGAAACAGTGTTTCACGGCATTACGAATGACGGAAAACGGAAAACAATAGCAATCTGAGCAAATTAGAAACTCTGCAATACTCAAAAATCCACTGTCTCCATGAACAACAATACCCCAGACAACTACATAGTGACAAGCCCTGAATGGGAGTCGGCATGGAAAATAGCCAACGAAACCGGCAACAACCTCTTCCTGACAGGCAAGGCGGGCACGGGAAAAACCACTTTTCTCCGCCAGCTGAAAAAGAAATCAAAGAAGAGGATAATCGTAGTGGCACCAACGGGAATAGCGGCGATAAACGCCAGAGGAGTGACCATCCACTCCTTCTTCCAACTACCTTTCTCGCCCTACGTGCCAGGCACCCACACGGGAAACCAGCAACAGCAGCACTACAGATTCGGAAAGGAGAAACTGAGGATAATACGCGGAGCAGACATCATGGTAATCGACGAGGTGAGCATGGTGAGGGCCGATCTGCTCGACGCCATCGACGACGCGCTGAGGCGGCTGCGACGAAGCGACAAGCCGTTCGGAGGGATGCAGATGCTGCTCATCGGCGACCTGGAGCAGTTGGCACCCGTAGTGAGAGAGGAGGAATGGCGGATGCTCAGCCAATATTACGCCTCGCCTTACTTCTTCGACAGTAGGGCACTGAAAGCCACCGACTACGCCACGATAGAACTGAAACAGGTATTCAGACAGGACGACATGCATTTCGTGGAACTGCTCAACAAGATACGCTCTAAAAACATCGACGACGAGGCACTCAGCACCCTGAACTCTCGCTGCATACCCAATTTCAAGCCGCGCAAAGAAGACGGATACATAAGGCTCACCACACACAACAGCTTCGCACAGGCGACAAACGACAGGGAAATGGAAGCACTGCCCACAAAGCCATACACATATACGGCAACCGTGGAGGGCGACTTCCCTGAACTTTCCTACCCCACAGACGGAAAACTGACACTGAAGATGGGAGCACAGGTGATGTTCGTGAAAAACGACTCATCGGCAGCCAAACTCTTCTACAACGGCATGATAGGCGAAGTGTGCGCCATAAACGAAAAGGGGTTTAGCGTGAGACCTGCCGACAGGGACGGCGTAATCGACGTGGAAAGGGAGACATGGCAGAATTGCAAATACAGGATAAACGCAGAGACCAACGAGATTGAGGAAAAGGTGGAAGGCACATTCAGCCAGTTTCCCGTAAAGGCGGCATGGGCAATAACAATCCACAAAAGCCAGGGACTGACATTCAGCCACGCCATTATCGATGCTCACGCCTCGTTCACACACGGACAGACCTACGTGGCGCTGAGCCGATGCAAGACGCTGCAAGGCATGGTGCTCGCCGCACCAATCACACGCAGTTCGCTGATAAGCGACTCTACGGTGGACGCTTACACCAGGGAAATCCGCAACGGCATACCTACGGAGAGCGACGTGGAAAGGATGCGGCGCGCTTACACCACGAGCCTCATCACACGGCTATTCGACTTCAAGCCACTTGGGGTGGCGCTGGCAAACATCACCAGGGTCATCGACGAACATCTATACAAGGCGTATCCCGACCTTCTGCAGCAATACAAGGTAGCGCTGGAGACTTTCAAAAGCGACGTGGAGACTGTAGCGGCTAGATTCAAGATGCAATACGAGAGAATGGCAGCCGTGACAAAGGAAACGNNNGGCAGCCGTGACAAAGGAAACGGCCGGCGGCTGCGTAGGCGACGAACTGCAGGGGCGCATAACGAAAGGGGCGGTTTATTTCCTGGAGAAGACAACTACCATCTCCGACCTGCTGAAGAAATCTGAACTAGCCACAAACAACAAGCAGACAGCCAAACAGGTTGCCAACGCAAAGGAACTGCTGGCTGAGGCGCTGATTATGAAAACGGGAATGCTGGAATATGCACGCAACGAGAAATTCTCAGTTGACGGATATCTCACCCACAAGGCTGCGCTTCTCCTTGGCGACAACCGCCAAGTCGCTGCAGCGGAAAGGAAAAGAACCCAAACGGCGACTGCTGCCAAGGCAGACATCCCCGAAGATGCAGCCCATCCATTGCTGCTCGAAACGCTGAAGCAATGGCGCCACACGAAAGCCACGGAGGCAGGACTGCCGGCATACTGCATACTGACCACCAAGGCGCTTACGGGCATAGCCTGCCTGCTGCCGACAGACATTCACACCCTAATGACAATCCCTCAGATCGGCAGAGTGAAAGCCGAGAAATATGGTGAGGAGATTGTCAACATGGTGTGGAAATACAGAGAGACTATTTTTTCCAAAGATCAGGGTCTTTGAGCACTGGCAGCGAAATGCTGTATTTCACGGCGAGAATTCTCACCACCACAACTGCCCAGAATGTGATAATGACCGTAAGTGCCACAGGCACGCCAACGAGCGTGCAGACCCAATAAACGAGACCGCCCAAAATGCAGGCGATGGCATAGATCTCCTTTCGGAAAATCAGCGGCACCTCATTCACTAGCACGTCGCGAAGCACACCGCCGGCAGCTCCCGTCATGCAGCCCATGATGATGGCCACCCAGAACGGATATCCGGCAATCAGGGTCTTCTGCAGTCCGGCGATGGTGAAGAGGGCAAGACCAAGGGTGTCGAATAGGAACCACGTCTTGCTGAGCCGCGTGAACTGACGTTTCAGCATCACAAAAGTGAGAAGGGCGAACGCCGTGCATACCATATATACAGAATTGGTCATCCAGAAAGGTGCCTGCCCGAGCATTACATCCCTTATCGTACCGCCGCCGATAGCAGTGGCAAGACCTACTACATAGCCGCCAAACCAGTCGAAGTTCTTCGACGAGGCGGAGCGTATGCCCGATATGGCAAACGCGAAAGTTCCGAGAAGCTCGATTATAAACTGCAACGACTCCATCAGCTGACCACGTTTTTTGGCGTTCCACCAATGAATGCCCTCACGTTGTCTACCGCTATGCGCATCAGGCGCTGGCGGGCGTCGAACGTTGCCCATGCCACATGCGGTGTGATGAAGGCATTACTGCATGAAAGAAGCGGATTGTCCTTGCGCGGCGGCTCCTGACACATCACGTCGGCGCCATAGGCTGACAGTTGTCCAGACTTGAGCGCCTCTGCCACGTCGGCCTCGTTGACGAGAGGTCCGCGGCCTGTGTTTATGATGATTGCCCCGTGACGCATCCTGGCGATGGTCTCGGCGTTTACGAGTTCGCGGGTCTTGTCGGTGAGCGGACAATGAAGGGTTAGGATGTCGCACACTCCGAGAAGTCCCTCGAAGGTGGTCTTCTGTATTCCTTCAGGCAGACTAGCTGAATTCTTGCTCGTGTCGGCATAAACCTCCATACCGAAGTTGCGGGCTATATTTGCCACCTTCATTCCGATATTTCCGAGTCCAACGATTCCTAGCGTGAGTCCTGACAGTTCAGGCAGCGGCGTGTCCCAATAGCAGAAATCCTTGTTTGAGCTCCATCTGCCCTCGCGGTTGAGGCGCGCATAGTGAGCCACACGGTTCGTGATGTTGAGAATGTGGGCAAAGGTCATCTGCACCACGCTGTCAGTACTATAGGCAGGAATGTTGGTCACGGTCACTCCGCATTCAGCGGC
>NZ_FR892603.1:9432-15467 GCF_000436015.1 Prevotella sp. CAG:592
CTGCCACGTCTACCACGTTGTAGCCTGTGGCGAGCACTCCTACATACTTCAACTTGGGCAGGCTCTTGAGCGTTTTCTCATCAAGCACCACCTTGTTCACGAGCACCGCGTCGGCATCTGCTGCCCTTGCGATGATGTCATTACTGTCTGTGCGGTCGTAGACCACCACTTCTCCCAGACTCTTCAATTCATCCCAGCTAAGGTCTCCGGGATTCATTCCATATCCGTCTAATACTACTATTTTCATGATTTTCTTGTTTTTCAGTTAATAAAATCCAAAGAATCCCTATAAGAATTCGGGAATGGCCGCAGCAGTCAAACCGTCTGTCTCAATGGGAAAGCTCCTTGTTCTTTAAATGTTTTTCTCTTTTTCTGTCTGTTTATATTTACCTGTTTATTATTCACCTGTTTATAAAGATGTCAGTTTATATAAACGGTATGTTTTTCATTAATTTCCATCTTTGAACCTGTCTCCCCAACATTCCACCATGCGTCGGTAGAGCTTGTCTTCAGAGGGAGAATGCTGCGCCTCCCAAATTCTCGTGTCGCAAAGCGAGTCGGGCATGAACTGCTGCACCACGAAATGTCCCGGATAGTCGTGGGAGTATTTGTAGCCAGAAGCATAGCCCAGGTCTTTCATCATCTCCGTAGGCGCATTGCGAAGATGCAGAGGCACGGGCTGGTTGCCTGTCTGCCTCACAATCTGCAGCGCCTTGTTTATTCCGTTGTAGGCAGAATTGCTTTTGGGCGAAGCGGCGAGATAGACCGTTGCCTCGGCAAGCGGAATTCTACCCTCCGGCCATCCTATCTTCATCACAGCGTCGAAGGCGGCGTTGGCAAGCAGCAGGGCGTTAGGATTGGCAAGTCCGACATCCTCAGAAGCGCTTATCACGAGGCGGCGGGCGATGAACGACGGGTCTTCGCCTCCCTCTATCATGCGGGCGAGCCAATAGAGCGCTGCATCCGGGTCTGAACCTCGGATGCTTTTGATGAAGGCAGAGATGATGTCGTAGTGCATCTCGCCGCCCTTGTCGTAGGCCATGGGGTTCTGCTGCAGGCATTCCACCACGCGCTTGTCTTCTATCACCACCTTTTCGTCGGAACTCGATTCCACTACAAGCTCCAGGATGTTGAGCAGCTTGCGTGCGTCGCCACCGCTATATCTGAGAATGGCGCCAGTCTCCTTGAGCACTATCTGGCGCTGGCTCAGTTCGGGGTCATGGGTGATTGCCCGCTGCATGAGTTCCATGAGGTCGTCGTCGCCAAGGGGCTTCAGCACATAGAGCTGACAGCGCGAGAGCAATGGGCGGATAACCTCGAAGGAGGGGTTTTCGGTAGTGGCGCCTATCAGAGTCACCACGCCCTTCTCCACAGCTCCGAGCAGGGAGTCTTGCTGGCTCTTGCTGAAACGATGGATCTCGTCGATGAAGAGTATCGGGTTGCCCTCGTTGAAGAATCTGCCGCCACGTGCTTTGTCTATAACCTCTCTCACGTCTTTCACACCGCTCGTCACGGCGCTCAGCGTATAGAAAGGCAGCTGCAGCGTGTTTGCCACGATCTGCGCCAATGTGGTCTTGCCCACTCCGGGAGGGCCCCATAATATAAAAGAGGTGATGCGCCGCGCTTCGATCATGTTGCGCAGCACAGCTCCCTTTCCCACCAAATGTCGCTGGCCTATGTACTCATCGAGAGTATTGGGCCGCATTCTTTCAGCTAATGGTTGACTCATATCTGCAAAATTATGAAATATATGTCATACGTGCAAAAAATATCCTCCAAAAACTTGCTGATAAAGGATAATGTATTACTTTTGCAACACCCTTTGGGGGCAAAAAACGATAATAAATGAGAGCGACAATTCTGCAAACGAACACCGTATGGGGAAAACCATCTGATAACCAACAGAATGCGGAGGTATTACTCTGTCAGGCACCCAAGTCGGACATATACATACTGCCAGAAATGTGGAGCACCGGTTTTGCTACCAGTCCGGAAGGAATAGCCGAGGAAGAGGATTTCTGCTCATCCAACGGCTCGCTGGCATGGATGAAAAGCATGGCCAGGAAACATGATGCCGCAATATGCGGAAGTCTGTCGGTCAAGACCGACGGGGGGAAATTCGTGAACAGAAGCTATTTCGTCTATCCCGACGGACGGGTGGAACACTACGACAAGAAGCACCTGTTCTTTGCCGGCGGAGAGCATAAAAGCTACACGGCAGGCACGAGAAGAGTGGTGGCGGAATACAAGGGAGTGAGGTTTCTGCTGCTGATATGCTACGACCTGCGCTTCCCAGTGTGGAGCCGAAACGACCTCGACTACGACGCCATAATATGTGTGGCAAACTGGCCCACACCGAGAGAAGAGGTGTGGAGCACGCTGCTCAAGGCAAGGGCTATAGAGAACCAATGCTTCGTGTTGGGAGCCAACAGAGTGGGAACCGACGACCAATGCACCTATACGGGAGCCAGCGCCATAGTGTCGCCATACGGCAAGGTGATGGCAGGCGGAGGAGCCGAGGAAGGATGGACAAGCGCGGAGCTGGACATTGAAAAGCTGGATAAATTCAGAAAGACATTCCCTGTGCTCGATGACAAAGACGAATTCTGCATCATAGAAAAAAGTCTTTGACAAGGAACTTAAACACAATAGGATGAAAAGCTAGTGATAAATTCTCTATCGAGTTAAAACAACAATAACAGAAAACATTAGTATATAATAAAGCATTTGTAATAATTTGACATGAAAGAAGCAGGAAAAAAAGCACTTACCCTAAAGACACTTAACAAAAGCAACGTCTGGGACCTTCAGGAAAACGACATCTTCAGATTGCTGGAGGCTGGAGAGAAAGACGCTGATCTGAGCGACAACATAAAGCATTATCTCGACATCATACGAAGCGCCTTCGAAATCGAAGAGGTGAAAATCGACAGACCGGAGGTGATAAGCAAATATGAAGCGAGAGGACTGAAAGTGGGATCCGTGAAACTCGACGAAAAGAACCGACTGAAGTTCGGAATAAAGAAGAAAACCATAATGCGTGTGACCGACCTCACATACGAAAACATACGCCACATCTCGGCAAGCAAACTCCTGGAAGTGATAGAAAGAAACTTCGGAGGAGGATGGGAGTCGCTATCGCAGAGCATCCAGGACATCATACAGAACGGATTCGACATCAGCACCACGACTTTGCCGAAGGACAGACTACACAAAAAGGGCGGAATGTATGAGAAAAAAGTGGAAGACGGATTCGAAGTGCTCGAAATACCCAAGGGGGCATGGACTGAAGCCATCTTCGCCAAATTGAAGCCTATAGAAGAGAAGGCGAAGCTCGACCTCGACGAGGACAATCTGAAAATCAGAGACGACGAGGATGACGAAGACGAGGACGACGACCTGAGAGACGACAAATACAACGACGAGGACGAGTTCGACGAATTTGATGACGACAAGCTGACAGAGGAAAGCTACCATACGACAATAGAGGAAAACCCAGAAGACCTGTCGCTCGAAGCTGCCGACGTGGCTGACGACGACGATCTCTAAGCCTACACCCGCAGCCTGCGGCAAAAATGCAAGCCGCACAAGCTTAGGACAAGAAAATCCACATGAACCGAATATGAGAAATAAAATATATTTTCTCCTTATCATCATCCCCCTCCTTCTCACTGCATGCCAGGGCAACAAGCAACAGGCTGCGGATGGAAAGGAGGGGGACACCGTACATCTGAAATACTCGGAAAACATCTCTATAGTGAAATTCAACGACCATACGGAAGTGAAACTCAACGACCCATGGAACAAAGGAAAAACACTACACACATATATCCTCGTGGACAAAAGCAAGAAGGATGGCTACGACAAGGCACCCGACGGGGCAACGGTGGTTGGCATACCGCTCTCCCACTCGCTCATAGCAACATCCGTGCATGCTGAACTAGCCAAGAAACTAGGAAAAGAGAATATACTGGCAGGGGCTTTCGACGTGGACTACATGAACTCTACGTGGATCAAGCAAAGGCTGAAGGAGAACAAGACCACAAACTGTGGAAATTCCACACAACCCAACATAGAGAGAATAATAGCCCTCTCGCCCGACGCCATCTTCATATCGCCAATGCAGAACTCCGGAGGATACGGAAAGCTGGAGAACTTGGGGCTGCCCATCGTGGAACTGGCTGACTATATGGAAACGACAGCTCTGGGAAGGGCAGAATGGGTGAAATTCTATGGTCTGCTGTGGGGAGCGGAGAAACAGGCAGACAGCCTGTTCAGCAATACGGAAAAGGAGTATATGAGACTGAAGGACCTCGCCAAGAAAGCAAAGTACAGTCCCAGCGTGATGATGGACAAGGTGGAAAACGGAGTGTGGTATCTGCCTGGCGGCAAAAGCACGATAAGCCAGACCATATACGATGCCAACGCCAAATACACATATGCTGCCGACAAGAGCTCCGGAAGCATACAGAAGTCGCTGGAAAGCGTGATAGACGACAATGCCGGCGCTGACGTGTGGCTTCTGAGATACTACAAAGCCGACAATTCGCCTCTGACGCTCCGCGGACTTGCCTCCGAAAGCTCAAGCTACACGATCTTAAAGGCTTACAAGAGCGGCAGGGTGTACGGGTGCAATACGGCGGCAACGTCTTTCTTCGAAGACATTCCGTTTGAGCCTCATCTCCTGCTCAGAGACTTCATATTAGCCTTCCACCCGGAAATGGCAACGATAATTGGAGAACCGAAGTATTTCTTCAAGTTGGAAAGGTAATAAACCAATCCGAAAGCCGCCAAGGTTATCAGTCTCTCACGATTTAAATGGAGGACATGTGGGGGCCACATTATAAACTTGACAACTCGTCAACCATAAAATCATGACAACCATCACCAGAGAAGGATTATTTGCAGTCTGCTCAACAGTATTGCTTGCAGCGCTCTTCATCCTTAACATCACCACAGGTACCGTGGACATTCCTGCCGGAAACATCCTTAACATAATCTTCGGCAACGGAGACAAGGAAACATGGACTTACATCATAATGGAATCGAGATTGCCACAGACTATAACGGCGACGCTTTGCGGAGCATCGCTCGCAGTCTGCGGCCTGATACTGCAAACTGCTTTCAACAATCCATTAGCCGGTCCGTCAATATTCGGAATAAACAGCGGAGCAAGTCTCGGCGTGGCTATCGTAATGCTGCTACTCAACGGCAGCATCTCTACCGACTTGCTCACGGTTAGCGGTTTCGCAGCGGTAATAACGGGTGCCATGGCTGGCGCTTCGGCTGTCATAGCCTTACTGATGGCGTGCTCAAGGATAGTGACTAGCAACGTGGTGCTTTTGATAATCGGCATCATGATAGGCTACCTGTCGTCGGCGGCAATATCCATCTTCAACTTCTTCGCTTCCGAACAAGGAGTACAGTCTTATGTCATCTGGGGAATGGGAAACTTCAGCAGCGTGTCATTGCAGCACCTGCCCATCTTCTCATCCGCCACGATATTGTGCCTCGTCATGTCGCTGCTCATGATTAAACCTCTCAATGCCCTGCTGCTCGGAGAGAAGTATGCCGAGAACCTTGGCTTCAACACTCACCGCGTGCGTGCCATGTTGCTCCTTATCACGGGAATACAGACAGCCGTCACCACAGCATATTGCGGTCCGGTGGCTTTCATCGGTCTGGCCGTGCCTCATATCACCCGCCTTTTCATCCGCACCGACTCCACATCGAGCCTAATGCCCTGTTCCATCATTTCTGGAGCCATCGTGGCGCTTGCATGCAACCTTGTATGCACACTCCCCCCCAACGGCAACATCATACCGCTGAACGCTGTCACGCCTCTCATCGGAGCACCGGTAATAATATATCTCGTGATAAAGAGAAAATAGTTCGGACATTGGGTAAGACAAACTAATATCGGAAATCCTTGCTTACACAACCATTGTAGGAAAAAGCTTTTAGAATGGTGCTTTTTGCATTAAAAAAAACTATATGAAAACTCTGAAATCGAGTAGGAGGAAAACGAAGCAGTT
>NZ_FR892604.1:0-221 GCF_000436015.1 Prevotella sp. CAG:592
AACTGAGGAAACGAATTTCAGCCAACTGAGGAAACGAAACACGGCCAACTGAGGAAACGTGTGTTCATAAAGCCGTTTTTGTAAGTATGATTCCAACGCGATACCACCCCCGACATACAATGCGATAATGCCTCCCGATACATTTTTCCGACATATATAGTGCTGATATATCCTTTTTTTCATATTTTTGCAGCGGCATTCCGCCCATACATTATTCTATG
>NZ_FR892604.1:290-535 GCF_000436015.1 Prevotella sp. CAG:592
TCTTCGCTCCATACCCTTTGGGCGCAGAAGAGTCTCATAAACTATGAGGACAGCCTCTTCAGCATCGACGACGTGGTGTGTGTGGGGGAGCGTCCCCACTATCTCACACCCAGCCAGACCATCTCGGGACCTACGCTGCAGAACCTCTCCACCACTTCTGTTGCCGACGCACTGAAATATTTCTCAGGCGTGCAGATAAAGGATTTCGGCGGACTGGGCGGACTGAAGACCGTAAACGTGCGCTC
>NZ_FR892604.1:548-4638 GCF_000436015.1 Prevotella sp. CAG:592
CGTGCGCTCGCTCGGCTCGCAGCACGTGGGGGTGTATCTCGACGGCATCCGCATCACCAACGCACAGAACGGACAGGTGGACCTGGGCAGATATTCACTCTCCAATATGGAGTCGGTGTCGCTATACAACGCCAACAAGAACGAGCGCCTGCAGTCGGCAACCGAATATGCCTCGGCTGCCACAGTGTATATGCAGACCAGGAAACCCGACCGCACCACGCTGACCGCCGAATACGGCACGGGGTCGTTCGGACTGAACAAGGTGAAGGGGTATTTCTCGCTGAAAGACCGCCTCTTCGTGGATGCCGAATATCAGCATACCGACGGAAACTACAAGTTCCGCTTCCGCTCCCTCTCTGAAGACACCATCGGCAAGCGCCACAATTCAGACATCCGTTTCTACAGGCTCGAGGCGGCTGGATTCTACAAGGGGCTTGCCACCCACGTGTATTACTACAACTCGGAGCGCGGACTGCCCGGCCCCGTGATACGACGGCTCACCGACCAGTGGGACTCCACCGACCGGCAGTGGGACCAGAACTTCTTCGTGCAGTCGTCATACAAGAAACTGTGGGAGAACTTCGGACTGCGCACCAACCTGAAATACTCGTTCGACTATCTGCACTATCTGCAGGACCCATCTACCAACGCCGCCGCCATCTACTGCAACAACCACTACACGCAGCAGAGCGTCTACGCCTCTGTGGCAGGGTCGTACAACATGAAATACCTGTCGCTTACGGCGAGCACCGACATCACATGGAGCGACCTCAATACCGACGTGTATAAGTCGAGCTACGTGTACCGCCTCGACTCCAAGAGCCTACTCTCAGCCATTCTCTCGTATAGAGGACTGGAGGTGAACATCGCCATGCTCTACACCCACATACAAGACCACACCCGCGGCAACGCCTCGCCGCTAAGGAAGCTCACACCGATGTTCCTTGCCTCCTACAAGAGCGGGCCGTGGGTGGTGAGAGCCTTCAACAAGCGCATCTTCCGCGCCCCCACGCTCAACGACCTATACTACACCCTTGTGGGCTGCACCGACCTGAAGCCGGAATACACCACGCAGTGGGATGCCGGAGTGGACTATCGCGGCAGACATCTCCACTTTGCCATCGACGGATACTACAACGAGATAGAAGACAAGATAGTGGCGATACCGATGAAATGCCAGTTCAGATGGTCGATGGTGAACTTCGGCATGGTGAAGTCGCTCGGACTGTCGCTATCCGGAGGATACAGCAACGAATGGGGAAAATTCTCACTTGCCACAAACGCCAACTACACCTGTCAGAGCGACCGCGACTACAGTATGCCCTCCGACCCGGAATACAAGCACTACGTGCCATACAGTCCGCTGCATTCCGGTTCGCTCATCGTCGATCTCGGCTACGACTCATATTCGCTCTGCACCTCGTTCCTGTATACCGGTGAGCGCTTCGCCCTCATCTCAAACAATGCCGACGACCTGCTTGGCGACTGGTATACCGTGGACCTGAAGCTGAACAAGCGGTTCAGATTGAAAAACGGTATGGTGGTGCAGGCTACAGTGGAATGCAACAACCTGACCGACTCGCGCCACGAAGTGGTGAAGCGCTATCCCATGCCGGGACGTAACTGGAAGGCGACAGTGAAATTCGAACTCTGAGAAGTTCGCCAACTCTTGATGATATGAACAGACATTATATATATATACTGACGATAATGCTGACGGCAACGCTGCTCGCCGCCTGCTCGCTGGAGCCGGCAGACAGCGAGCTACCCGTAGCGCCCACGCAGACAGACGACAGAATCGTGGTTCTCTGCCAGGGACTGTGGGGACTCGACAACTCCACGCTGAGCTATATCGACGGCGGAACGGTGACAAACGGGTGGTTCAAGAAGAACAATCCCGGAATGCACCTCGGCGACACGGGCAACGACATACTGCAGGTGAACGACACGCTGATTGCCATATCGGTGAACTGGTCGAACATCATACAGTATATCTATCCCGACGGCAGGGCGATTGCCGCCACCGAAGACATACCAAACAACCGCCGCCTCGCCACCGACCGCTGCGGATATCTCTACTGCACCTCGTATGCCGACAACGGCTATGTGGCAAAGATTGACATCAGGACGAAGCAGATAGTAGACACCTGTCATGTGGGCTACGAGCCGGAGGGCGTGGCATACTATGGCGGCAGGCTCTTCGTGGCAAACACCGGAGGATACGGCGGTCAGGCTGGTCATAAGTATGAGAGCACCGTCTCTGTGGTGGACGCCGCCACGATGCGCGAGATAAGGCGCATCGACACGGGGTGCATCAATCTCTTCGGCGACATGACGTGCTGCGGACAGTTTCTGTGTATCAATTCCGCCGGCGACAGTTATGACGTGGCACCAAAGACCGTGGTGATGAACATGGCGGACGAGGAGTTCCGGGTGTTTGATTTCCCTGCCACATACTCCTGTGCCTACGGCAACCGCTTCTATCTGATAGGCAGCAGCTTCTCGTATGTCACCGGCGCCTACACCCTCACCACACACACCATCGGCCTGCCCTCGCTTGACGTGGCAGACGGACTTGCCTCTTATGCCGCGGCAGCTCCGGAAATACTGAAGATGCAGGCGCCCTACGGCATTTTCATATCGCCATACTCGGCACACCTGTATGTCACCGATGCCCGGGGATATGCCACGAACGGCAGACTGTATGAATTCTCTCCCACAGGCGAGCTGATAGGGCGATACCCTCTGGAGGGGATAAATCCCGGCAAGTTGCTGTTTCTGAAGAAGTGAAGTGCTTGCTGAAACGGAAGCGGTGACTTGCAGAAATGTAAATCAGCGTTTATTGAAATAAAAGAACTTAAAACCACACAGATTATGAAGAAGTTGTTATTGGCATTTGCATTATGCGCTATGACGGCAGTTGCCGGCGCACAGACTCAGAAAGTCAGCGTATTGGAATACTGTCCGGCACCGGGACAGTTTGTCAACGTACTGCCCGAAGTGGAAGAGGGGATGACCCGCGAACAGGTATTGAAGGCTTGCGAGGAACAGTTGGCAAAGAAAGGCTATCTCGTACACCTCGGTTCTTTCGGCGGATACATCACCGTGAAGTTCGACCATCCCGTGGAGAACAAGACCGGTTCTGACCTTCTCATCACCGGCAATGCCATGTATGCCGCCGACGACCCCGTGTATGGCAAGGAGACGATAGGCGGAAGCATTGAACCGGGAATAGTATATGTGGGAGTGGGCGACAATGTGGAGACGGCGGAATGGTATGAACTCGCAGGTTCGGAATATTTCACCGATGAATACAGCAGGATGAGGCTCACTTACTATAGACCGACGGCTGAGGAGGGCGACCACGCACTGCCGGGGTCGATGTATGATATGTATCTGAAATGCTCAGGACTGGTGACGGAAAAAAACAACTCATGTTGGGATTTCACGTACTATTATCCTAAGCTCGCTGCCCACAAGCAGACATACTGGCCTATGTGGGAGACTGCCGATGAGCTGACCTTCGAGGGCGGTCGCCTTCCGAATCCGGCCAAGAAATACGAGGTGGACGGCAGGGACTATTGGGTGCAATACCGCTATGCGGATGACTCTTACGGATATGTGGACGCCTGTCCGGCTAACGACCCGAAATATTGTTCGTTCGACATCGACTGGGCTGTTGACAAGGATGGTCGTCCGGTGGCTCTCGACCACATCGACTTCGTGCGCGTGGCAACCGGCGTGTTGCAGTTTTGCGGTCTGATCGGCGAGACGTCCACTGAAATAGACACCTTCCAGGACCTGCATCTCGTGCCCGGCTACGATGACGCCCCTTATATCATCACGCCCCGTCCTAACCCCAACCAGCCCGTCGATGGCATCACCGCCCCTACATACAAGACCCGCCCCTCTGACACCTACTACAACCTCATGGGACAGAAAGTTGACCGGCTCGTCAGAGGCCAGATTTATATCCACAACGGCAAGAAAATGGTATTCTGACGATATCAATCTGCCAGGCAGACGTAGTCAGTCAATCGGCCATCCATGTGTCGTTATTCTATTAGACAGCTATGTGTCGTTAGTCAAT
>NZ_FR892605.1:0-2292 GCF_000436015.1 Prevotella sp. CAG:592
TCTCCTCCTGTTGACTTTCCATCTTCTGATATTTTTATTTCACCAATATATTTGTCTTTATATTCAATATTGCTTGAGGTAACATCATATTGAAAATTAGGATTCAATTTTCGCACAACCATATCTATAAAAGCCTTTAAAAAGCGATCTCCTACACCATGATTGGCATTCTTATCAAGAAGCATCCGTAGGATAGGTGTATGCAGATGCTCCTCTGGACGCGTAAAGTGTAATTTTTCAAAAACATTGAAATATTCACCTCTGGCCTCATGCTCTTTCTTCTCAGCCTTATCTTTCTGTAATATAATCTGAGCGTTTTGCAGTAATTGTTCTATTGTTTTTAGATTCATATTTATGGGGTTTTCAGATAAAATCATTTGTTATCATCAATCTTCATTAATATAATTATGTCAGAATATTTCAAGTGTGCGTGATGCCGCCAATGGTTTTTAAAAAAAAATCGGTCAAAATAAAAACCACCGGAAGCAACGTTATGAATGCTACCGACGGTTGTTGCTTTTACCTTAAAAGCCCACCTATATTTACCCGATCAAATCCAAATCCTATATGTCATACTATACGTAAAGCCATAGTATGACAGCCATTTTTTATTCAAATGCAAAGATAGGACAAAATATTTACATTTACAAGCATATTGACTAAATAATCTACAGGAAAAAGAAAATCGTTCCATACCGCTATATCATCAGCGACATGGAACGATAATTTATTTTCTACCGCCCAACCAGCCTACAATACCGACTGGAAAAGGAGAATTACAATCTGCTTAGAGCAGAGTCTCGAACTTCTTCTGGATAGCAGACTTAGACTGTCCGCCAACGAGACGGTCTACGACCTCGCCGTTCTTGATGAACAGCAGAGTCGGGATGTTGCGGATGCCATACTCCATAGCGATGTCGTCGTTAGCCTCAACGTCACACTTGCCTACTACTACCTTGCCGTCGTACTCCTCTGCAAGCTCTGCCACGAAAGGAGCGATGGCACGGCATGGTCCACACCATGTTGCCCAGAAATCCACTACTAATGGCTGCTCGCCATTCTTCAAACTCTCAAAGTTCTCTGAGGTGATTGTTACTTCCATTTTATTTTTGTTTTATTGTTCTTGTTATTAAATTCTAAGGATGTCTTTCATACTCCGCATGTCATCACCCCTGGCTGCCACAACCGGCATTTCCCTGTTTATCCAAGGTGCTTTCCATGGGTTGCCACAGCCTCCGCGTATGACCTGCATTCAAATTGCGCCACAAATTTAGCTCTTTTTTATGAGATGCGAAGCTTTTTATCAATATTTTTCAATTTATATGATATTCCAACGCTTCGTTCTCCTTGATGAAAGACAACAGATCTTTAGTCACGTTCACACTCATGCCCTTCGAGCGCATGGTGATGCTGCGACGGTCTTCAATGCTGTCGAGCTGCACATAGACATGCGTCGGGCCTGGATCAGCTGAGAGTTTCTGACACAGGTCTGTGACGAGCGTAGTGGATATTTTATGCGAATCGATGACTATGGTGAGCTTCTCAATACGTTTGTCCTTCACGGTCTGCAGATACTGAATATCGGAGATATTGAAATCATATAAATTGCTGCCGGCATACATCTGGGTTATCTGTGCCTTGATATACACCGATGCCCCGATGGAGAACATTCCCCTCCAACGTCCCCACGCCTCTCCGAAAAGAGCTATCTCACCAGAGCCTTCAAAATCTTCGAGCATGACAAAGCCACATGGTTTACCTTTCTTTGTCATCGACTCGCGGACGTTGGTCACGATACCTCCTACGGTGATGTCGCCACGGTCCATCAGTTCCTTTTTGTCTGCCACCTCCGGACATTTCGTGTTGCAAAGGTTTTCGAGCACCACGGCATAGCTGTCGAGAGGATGCGCCGAGAGATAGATGCCCACGAGGTCGCGCTCGCGGTTGAGTCTCTCTATGTCGCTCCACCGTTCACACTCAGGAATCTTGGGCGTTGCGATTTCCACTTCTTCATCAGCAAACATACTGAAGAGATTGTTGCTTGCCTGCTGCTTTGACACCTGGTATGCCTGTCCGAAACGCAGCAGCGTATCGAAGAAGTTTTCTCCCTTCTCGTTCTGTGCGAAATATCGTTCACGGTCTATACCGAAGCTGTCGAAGCCTCCGCTGAGCGCCAAGCTCTCGAAGCATTTGCGGTTGCAGGCGCTGAGGTTCACTCGCTGCACAAAGTCGAAGATATCCTTGTAAGGTCCGTTTTTCTCTCTCTCGGCAATCAGCGATTCGGCAGCTGCC
>NZ_FR892605.1:2305-5935 GCF_000436015.1 Prevotella sp. CAG:592
GGCAGCTGCCGCTCCCATTCCCTTGATGGCGGCGAGTCCGAAACGGATGGCTCCGCCTTTGTTCACGCTGAACTTGTTGCGGCTCTCGTTCACGTCGGGTCCGAGGGTCTCTATTCCCATCGCCTTACACTCATCCATGAGTTTCGTGATTTCGGTGATGTTGGCAAGGTTCCGGCTCATGTTGGCAGCCATGTATTCGGCAGGATAGTGTGCCTTGAGATATGCCGTCTGATATGCCACCCATGAGTAGCAGGTGGCATGCGACTTGTTGAAGGCGTAGCTGGCGAACTTCTCCCAGTCTGCCCATATTTTCTCGAGCACCTTCGGGTCGTGGCCGTTTTTCTTTCCGCCCTCGATGAACATCGGCTTCATCTGGTCTACGATGGCTTTCTTCTTCTTTCCCATCGCCTTACGCAGGGCGTCGCTCTGGCCTCGGGTGAAGTCGGCGAGCTGACGGGAGAGAAGCATCACCTGCTCCTGATACACCGTGATGCCGTAGGTGTCTTTCAGGTATTTCTCCATGCAAGGGATGTCGTATTTTATCTCTTCCTTGCCGTTCTTACGGGCGATGAAGGATGGGATATAGTCCATTGGTCCCGGACGGTAGAGGGCGTTCATGGCGATGATGTCCTCGAATGTCGTGGGATGCAGCTCGCGCAGGTATTTCTGCATTCCGGCAGACTCAAACTGGAAAGTTCCGATGGTGCGTCCTTCGCTGTATAGCTGATATGTCTCCGGGTCGTCGATAGGGATAGTATCGAGGTCTATGTCTATGCCCCGGTGAAGCTTCACGTTCTCCACTGCCTCTTTCAGGATGGATAGGGTCTTCAGTCCGAGGAAGTCCATCTTGATGAGTCCGGTCTCCTCAATCACGTGTCCGTCGTATTGCGTACAGAGCAGTTTGTGGCCGGGGTCCGACTTGTCTTCTGCCGTTGACACCGGCACCCAGTCGCTGATGGCGTCGCGGCAGATGATGGTGCCACAGGCATGGATACCTGTGCCACGCACAGTGCCCTCAAGCATCTTGGCATAAGTTATGGTGTTGCGCATCCGCGGGTCTGGAGAAGCCTCTGCCTCTCTCAGCGCCGGCACGCATTTGATGGCGTTCGGAAGGTTCATCTTCAGCGAGTTTCCTTCTGAATCCGACAGTTTGTCAGGTATCTGCTTGCAGAGGGCGTTCACCTCGGCAAGCGGCACTTTCTCCACTCGCGCCACGTCTTTGATGGCGTTCTTCGTCGCCATCGTTCCGTATGTGATGATATGCGCCACCTTGTCGTGGCCATATTTGTCTTCCACCCATTCCAACACCTTGCCTCGTCCGTCATCGTCGAAGTCGGTATCGATATCGGGGAGCGATATACGGTCGGGGTTGAGGAAACGCTCAAACAGCAGGTCGTATTTCATCGGGTCTATCTTGGTGATGCCCAGACAGTATGCCACGACGGATCCTGCTGCCGATCCACGTCCCGGTCCCACCATCACTCCCAGCTCGTCGCGTGCCGAGTTGATGAAATCCTGCACGATGAGGAAGTATCCCGGAAATCCCATCGTCTTCATGATATGCAGTTCGAATTTCACTCGTTCGTGCACTTCCTTCGACAACGGATCGCCGTAGCGTTCCTTTGCTCCGTCGTAGGCGAGCTTGGCAAGATAGTCTGCCTCAAACTTTATCCTATACAGCTTGTCGATGCCTCCCAGCTTTTTTATCTTCTTGTCTGCCTCATCTTTCGGCAGCGGATTCTCGCCGTTCTCGTCTGAGGTGAACTCATGGTATAGTTGTTCCGGCGTGATGTTGCGGCGTGTGTCTTCCTCTGTTCCGAACTCTTTGGGGATGGGGAAGAATGGCATGATGGGGGCATGGTCGATGGAGTATGTCTCCACCTTGTCGAGAATCTCAATTGTGTTAGACAGCGCCTCCGGCACATCGGCAAACACCTCGTTCATCTCCTCACGGGTCTTGAACCACTCCTGCTTGGAGTAGAGCATACGGTTGGGGTCGTCGAGGTCGTGGCCGGTGGAGAGACACAGCAGATGGTCATGTGCCTCGGCATTGTCTTTGTCCACGAAATGGGCGTCGTTGGTACATACCACCTTTATGCCGTATTCTTTGGCAAGCTGCAGTATCACCCTGTTCGCCTTCTGCTGCAGCGGGAATGTCTCTCGGTTTGCCCTCTGGTTGGGATCTTTCACTTCGTGCCGCTGCAGCTCCAGATAGTAGTCGTCGCCAAACACCCGCTTATACCACTCTACCGCCTCACGTGCTCCCTCGATGTCGTCGCGCAGGATTTTTGCCGGCACCTCGCCGGCGATACATGCCGAACACACGATGAGGTCTTCATGATATCTCTCCAGGTCCTCACGGTCGGTTCGCGGACGCATGTAGAATCCGTCTACCCATGCACGGGAAACGAGCTTTATCAGGTTCTTGTATCCGTTGTAGTTCTTGGCGAGCACTATCAGGTGGTAGCCGCTCTTGTCCACCTTTGGGTCGCTGCGGTCTGACTTCTTGCGGCGCGCCACATACATCTCGCAACCGAAGATGGGTTTGAATTCAGGCTTGCCCTCGTCGCGGAGCTTGCCGTTCACCTTGTTGCAATAGTTGAACAGCTCCTTGATTCCGAACATGTCGCCGTGGTCGGTTATCGCCATTCCCTTCATGCCGTTGGCAACGGCCTTGTCCACGAGCTTCGATACGCTCGACTGTCCGTCAAGGATACTGTAATATGTATGTACGTGTAAATGTATGAAATCCTGCATCACTGAGTATAAGGTGGTTAAGTTTTCTGTTTTACTTTTTGCTATAAAAGTGGCTCAAAGTTACGCTTTATCCATGAAATGGCAAAAGAATAAGAACAAAATTTGCGAAATACGCAAAAAAGCGGTATCTTTGCAGATACTTTAAAAACAAGCTTCTATTTTACGACGAAATACTATGGGTAAGAAAATAAAAAAACTGAAGAACGTAAGAATACATAGAGAAGGAACAGACACGCTGCTCTACGGGGCGATTTTCGTCGTCGCCGTCGCTGCAATACTCTGGTTCTATGTAGACTGCAAAGCGGCTTTCTGGAGCTTTGTCGGCATCTTCGGAATCGTCTATGCCATAGTGCTGAACTTTTTCCGCTGCCCAAAAAGATATTTCGAGGGCGACACCGACAAGGTGGTAGTAGCACCTGCCGACGGAAAGATTGTGGTTATCGAAGAGGTTGAGGAAAACACTTATTTCCACGACAAGCGACTAATGATAAGCATATTCATGAGCCTTTTCAACGTGCATGCCAACTGGTTTCCCGTTGACGGCAAAGTGAAATTCGTTCACCATCAGAACGGAAACTTCCACAAGGCATGGCTACCGAAAGCAAGCGAGGAGAATGAGCACGCTGACATAATGCTTGAGACCGAAGACGGCACGGAAATCCTGTGCAGACAGATTGCGGGAGCCGTGGCACGAAGAATCGTGACATACGCGAAGCCGGAAGAAGACTGCTACATCGACGAGCATCTTGGATTCATCAAATTCGGTTCAAGAGTGGATGTATATCTGCCACTCGGCACGGAGGTGTGCGTGAAGATGGGACAAAGCACCACCGGAGACAAGACCGTCATCGCAAAGCTCAAATAAGAGCACAC